>NZ_JACGMO010000127.1:0-22815 GCF_015354745.1 Micromonospora sp. S-DT3-3-22 | reverse complement strand
GCTGGCGACGGCGGGCTGTGGCCGGCCGGCGCAGCCCGCGCCGGTGCCGAGCGCCGCCACGCCCACCCCGACCGGTCCGCGTGCCCCCGCCGACGTGGTGCTGCTGTCCGAGGTCGACCCGAGCATCGTGGCGGACATCAGGTACGCCGGCCCGCACAACTTCGTCGGCCGTCCGGTGGACGGCTACGACGAGCCGCTGTGCCTGCTCACCCGGCCCGCCGCCGAGGCGCTGCGCCGGGTGCAGGACGCGGCCCGCGCCCAGCGGCTGAGCCTGCGGGTGTACGACTGCTACCGGCCGACCCGCGCCGCCGACGCGTTCGTCCGCTGGGCGAAGGACCCCGCCGCGCAGCGGATGAAGGCGGAGTTCTATCCCCGGGTGGCCAAGTCGAGGCTCTTCGCCGACGGGTACCTCGGCGCGCCCACCGCGCACAGCCGGGGCAGCACCCTCGACCTGACCCTGGAGCCCCGCCCGGCCCCGCCCCGCGCCTCGTACGCCCCGGGCCAGCCGCTGGTGGCCTGCACCGACCCGGCCGACCGGCGGTTCGCCGACGGCACCCTCGACATGGGCACCGGATTCGACTGCTTCGACCCGCTCGCGCACACCGCCGACGCCCGGGTCACCGGGGCCGCCCGGACCCACCGGGAACTGCTGGAACGCCTGATGACGCAGGAGGGCTTCGTCAACTACGACCGGGAGTGGTGGCACTACCGGTACGCCGACGAGCCCTACCCCGACACCTACTTCGACTTCCCGGTGGCCCGCGCGTCCCTGCCCCGCTGACCGGCCCGGTCGTCCCAGGCGGGCCACCGCCGGGACGCCGGCCGCGACCGGCACCTCCGGTCGGCACGAATTCCGGCGGGCCGGCAGCTGTGGGCCGCTAGGCTGCCCGACGGCTCCCGGCCGCCCGCCCGGGGCGACCCCGCGTCCCCCGGAGGACCCTCGACATGACCACCGAACGGATCGGCCCGCCGCTGCGCGCCGGGGAGCGGGAGACGCTGCGCGCCTTCCTCGACTTCCACCGGGCCACCCTCGCCATGAAGTGTGACGGGCTGACCGACGAGGAACTGCGCCAGCGGGCCGTGCCGACGTCGAACCTGACCCTGCTGGGCCTGCTGCGGCACCTCGCCGAGGTGGAACGCGCCTGGTTCCGGCGGGTGATCGACGCCGAGGACGTCCCGCTGCTCTGGTCGGAGGACGGCGACTACCAGCAGGCGTACGACCCGACGGGGTCGACCGGCGCGGAGGCGTTCGCGGCGTGGCAGCGGGAGGTGGCGCACTCCCGGCGTATCGAGCGGGCGGCGGCCTCGCTCGACGTCACCGGCCACCAGGCGCGCTGGGGCGAGGACGTGTCGCTGCGCCTGGTGATGCTGCACATGATGCACGAGTACGCCCGGCACAACGGCCACGCCGACCTGCTGCGGGAGGCCGTCGACGGCAGCGTGGGCGTCTGACCCGCCGACCCGGCCCAGCCGTCCTCGCCCCCGGCCCGGCGGCCGGCGGCTCAGCCGGCGGTCGGCCGGGTGCGCAGCGGCAGCCAGGCCAGCACGTCCTGGATCGTGGCGTCCCAGTACGGCCAGTCGTGGTCGCCGGGGGAGAAGTCCACGGTCACCGGCACGCCCCGGTCCCGGGCGGCGGCGACGAAACGCTCGTTGTCGTCGTAGAGGAAGTCCTCGGTGCCGCAGGCGACGTAGAGCGGGGGAGTGTCGGCCCCGGCCCGGCCCACCAGCGCCACGGTGTCGTCGTCGGGGCCGGCCGTCGGGGCGTCGCCCCAGACGGTGTGCCAGACGTCCGGGTCGAGCGGACGGTCCGGGGCGTGCCGGCGGTGGGCGACGTTGAGCGCCCCGGACAGGCTGGCCGCGGCGGCGAACCGCTCCGGCTGCCGCAGCGCCCACTTCACCGCCCCGTAGCCGCCCATCGACAGCCCGGCGACGAAGGTGTCCTCCCGGCGGTCGGAGAGCCGGAAGAACGACCGGCAGACCCGGGGCAGCTCCTCGGTGAGGAACGTCCAGTACCGGTTGCCGTGCGTCTCGTCGGTGTAGAAGCTGCGGCCGACCTGCGGCATCACGACGGCCAGGCCCAGCGACGCCACGTAGCGCTCGATCGCGGTCTGGCGAACCCAGGCGGTGTCGTCGTCGCTGAGGCCGTGCAGCAGGTAGAGCACCGGCGGGTCGCCGTCGTCCGGTCCCGTGGGCAACCCCGGGTCGGGTTGCGGCAGGATCACCGTCATCGACGTGCTCATGCCCAGGGCCTCGGAGTCGAAGTCGCACCGCATCAATGCCATGTCCATGGACCGTACCGCCACGTCCCCGCCGGTGGCACCTAGGCTGTCGCCATGCCCGCCGAGGACGCCGTGATCGACCTGGACACCCCCGGGCACGGGCCCGTCGCCGCGCCCATCTCCCGGCACATGCCGCGCCCCCGGGTCGCCCTGGGCCTCGCCTTCGCCGCCGGCCTCGGGCTGGGCGGCTGGGGCGTACACCGGTCGGAGCAGGCACGTGCGGACCGGCAGCGGGACGCGACGGTCGTGCTGGTGGCGCTGCCCGCCGGGGTGGGCGGCGGCGGGGTGAACTCCGGGGGCCGGGCCCGGATCGAAGGGTCACTGGCGGTGGTCAACGCCGGGCCGTCCCCGGTCACGGTACGGTCGGTGCGGGCGGACAGCCCCACCGTCCTCGTCCGTGATCTCGGGCAGACCCGGCTGATCCGGCCCGGCGGCACCGGCTGGATCGGCGTGGTGGTGCTGTTCCCGTGCGGTGGGACCCTCGGGACGGAGCCGCTGACGGTGCGGTTCTCCGTGCAGACCGCCGACGGGCAGGTCCGGGAGGCGGCCTACCCGGTCGCGGTGGTGGGCAGCGTCTGGGCCGACACGCTGTCCCGGATGTGCGGGCCGGGCTGACCGGGCCGTCGGGGGAGTGGATATCCGTTTGCGACGGTGCGGGCGTCCGCCTAGGTTCGACGGCAACGCCACACCGACCAACCGGGGAGCACACCGTGTCGCCGTACCTCAGCACCGAGACCACGCGGTCCCAGCCGCGCGGCGGTGTGCTGTCGCCAGCCGGTGAACGAGCCCGGGGTTGTCGGTGGCGATCGGGGTGGCGGCGCGGATAGCGCCGGCGCGACTGCGCAGCCGCCCACCCCACCAGGGGACCGGGCGGCTTTTTCGACCCCCACACCCGCCGAGGGGTGTAGCTCAACTGGCAGAGCACCGGATTCCAAACCCGACGGTCGCAGGTTCGAATCCTGTCACCCCTGCTCCCACGAACGAGGAGAACGATCATGGCATTCACCCCGCTGCCGGGCACCAAGGCCCCGGTACGGGTCTGGACCGACCCGTACGGCATCGAGCCGCAGGCCGCGCAGCAGTTGCGCAACATCGGCGCGCTGCCCTGGGTGCAGGGCGTCGCGGTGATGCCGGACGTGCACTACGGCAAGGGCGCCACCGTCGGCTCGGTGATCGCGATGCGGCAGGCCGTCTCGCCGGCCGCCGTCGGGGTGGACATCGGCTGCGGGATGAGCGCGGTACGCACCTCGCTCACCGCCGCCGACCTGCCCGACGACCTCGCGCCGCTGCGGTCGGCGATCGAGGCGGCCGTCCCGGTCGGCTTCGCCAAGCGGGACGACCCGGTCGACCCGCGTCGGGTCCGGGGCCTGGAGCAGCGCGGCTGGGACGACTTCTGGGCCCGGTTCGCCACCCTTGACCGGAAGGTGGCGCAGCTGGAGAGCCGGGCCCGGAACCAGTTGGGCACCCTCGGTGGCGGCAACCACTTCATCGAGGTCTGCGTCGAGCAGGACGGCCCGGACGCCGGGCAGGTCTGGCTGATGCTGCACTCCGGTTCCCGCAACATCGGCAAGGAGTTGGCCGAGCGGCACATCGGGGTGGCCCGTGCCCTGCCGCACAACGCCGACCTGCCCGACCGGGACCTGGCGGTGTTCCTCGCCGGCACCCCGGAGATGGACGCCTACCGGCGGGACCTGTGGTGGGCGCAGGAGTACGCGCGGCGCAACCGGGCGGTCATGCTGGCCCTGCTCTGCGGCGTGGTCCGGGACGCCTTCCCGCAGGTCAGCTACGGTGAGCCGATCTCCTGCCACCACAACTACGTGGCGGAGGAGCACTACGACGGGGTGGACGTGCTGGTGACCCGCAAGGGGGCGATCCGGGCCGGCCGGGGGGACCTGGGCATCATCCCGGGGTCGATGGGCACCGGGTCGTACATCGTGCGGGGGCGGGGGAACCCCGACGCGTACTGCTCGGCGTCGCACGGGGCCGGCCGGCGGATGTCCCGGGCGCAGGCGAAGCGCACGTTCGACACCGCCGACCTGGCCCGGCAGACCGCCGGGGTGGAGTGCCGCAAGGACGCCGGGGTGGTCGACGAGATCCCCGGCGCGTACAAGGACATCACCGAGGTGATGGCCCGGCAGGACGACCTGGTCGAGGTGGTGGCCCACCTCAAGCAGGTGGTGTGTGTGAAGGGTTAGACCGGCCGACGCCCTCAGGGCGTCGGCCGTGAGCCCCGGTGGCGCAGCGGACAGCGCGCCGGTCTACGAAACCGGAGAGCCCAGGTTCGAATCCTGGTCGGGGCACCTTGCGGAAGTTCAGGTTCTAGCCGAGGTCGTGCACCTCCAGCCCTCGCATGATCAGCATCCGCATCGAGCCGAACCCGTGGAGATCCGCGTCGGATGACAGGTTCGCCACCTCGCGGAGCACCGGTTCGACGTCGATGCCGCACTCGCGGGCCCGGTTGCACAGCCACCAGATCGTCATCAGCTCGTCGCGCGGATCGGCCCCCTGATCCATCGCGGAGACATGGACGAGTCGTCGGCGGAACTCTCCGACCGAATCCCACGCCACCGGTAGGTGGGCGGCCCAACGGAAGGACGGGTAAGCCCGGAAGATGTCTCGGACCTCCGCACGGGCCGGCGCACCGCCGGTCTCGTACGCGTCCAACAGCGCATCGAGCGCGGCGGACGCCTCGGCCGCCACCCCGGCTTCCTCCACCGGCGGCTGCGCTTGCCGGATCTCGGCCATCCAGTTCGGATCGTTGAGGTCGACCGGGCGCTTGGCGATCTCCCGCAACAGATCGTCGATCACGGCGACATCCGCACGGACCGCGGCAAGATTCATGCCGTCATTGTGTTGTCCCCAAGGAGGTCCACCGGGTCAGGGGGGCCGGTAACCGCGACCGTCGGGGCTCGGGTGGGCACGTCATGCCGCGTCGAGTTTGTAGCCGACCCCGCGTACGGTGCGCAGCAGCCGGGACGCGGCCGGGTCGTGGTCGACCTTGGCCCGTAACCGCTGCACCGCCACGTCGACCAGGCGGGAGTCGCCGAGGTGGGAGTGCCGCCAGACCCGGTCCAGCAGTAGCTCCCGGGTGAACACCTGGCCGGGCCGGCGGGCCAGCTCCGTCAACAGCCGGAACTCGGTGGCGGTGAGGGTCAGCTCCCGTCCGTCACGGCGGGCCACGAAGCGGGCCGGGTCGACCTCCAGCGGCCCGACCGTCAGCACGGGCTCGGTGGGCACGGCGTGGCCCCGGCGCAGCACCGCCCGGACCCGGGCCACCAGTTCCGACAGGTCGAACGGTTTGCGCAGGCAGTCGTCCGCGCCGCACTCCAGGCCGACCACCACGTCGATGGTGTCGGTGCTGGCGGTCAACATCAGGATCGGCACCTGGCTGCTACGCCGGATCTCCCGGCAGACCTCCAGCCCGTCCAGGCCGGGCAGCAGCGCGTCCAGGATGATCAGGTCGACCGGCCCGGCCCGCCAGGCGGCCAGCGCGGCCCGGCCGTCGGCGGCGGTGCTCACCCGGAATCCGGCCCGGCGCAGACCGAGGGCGGTGGCCTCCCTGATGGAGGCATCGTCCTCGACCAGCAGCACCCGGCCGTCCATGGTGTTCCCAGGGTAGCCCCGGGGCGGCCGGCCTCGACCCGGCGCAACGGCCGGTGCCGGGAGCCGATCGACGTCGGCCCCCGGCCCGCCGGGCGGTCACCGCCGCCGTCACTCCTGCCACTGGTGTGCCACGTCGAGCACGATCCGGCTGTGCGTTCCGGGGCCGGCGAGCAGCAGCACCCGGAACGGCAACGAGGCCCGGACGCCCACCGCGAAGGTGCTGTAGCCCTCGAAGGTGCCCCCGTAGACGACGTCGCGCAGGGTGCGGTAGCCGAGCACGGTCGCCACGTGGTCGCCGGCCCGGTACGGGTAGCCGACGGCGGGCTCCCGCAACTGCACCCGCAGCATCGCCCCGCCTGCCGTGTACGGCGACATCGCCAACCCCTGCCCCTCGGTGAACGCCTCGCCGTAGCCGACCGAGTAACCGTCGGCGGACCCGTCGAACTCGAAGACCAGCCGGTCGTAGCAGTCCTGCTGCCCGGTGCGGGTGGTCAGCAGCGGGGCCGGGTTCAGGGCACCCCCGGTCTTACCGGCGCTGCCCCAGGTGATTCCGCAGTAGGGCGCGGCGGCGGTGCGGAGCCGGCCGGCGGCGGTCGCCGTACCGACGGTGGTGAGCAGCACGGCCAGTACGGCCGTGACCGCCATCAGGGTCCTGGTGGAACGCATGGTGTCCTCCCGTTCGACGTCTCCGGCGCGGGTGGCCGGTCGGGTCGACGGTCCACCGGGCGGGCCACAGCGGCCCCACCGGCACGTAACAGCCGGGCAACAACGGTGACCACGCTGCTTCTCGGACCACCTAGGGTCGCGACCTCGGCCGGTCGCGGCCCGGCACACCCACCCGGGGTGGGGCCGGCTCCGGCGCGGCACCCCGGTCAGGGCGGGTCAGTCCGATGGTGGCGGCGAGGCGGGCGACGTCGGCCGGGGTGCGGCCCGCGCGGAGCACTGCGGTCAGGGCGGCGCGGGCGGCGGGGCGGGCGCGGGTCTCGCCGGGGGCGGTGCGGTCGGCGGTGAGCAGGGCCCGCCCGGCGGCGTCGGGGTCGCCGAGGTCGAGGTGGCTGCGGGTGATGTCGATGAGGTGGGCGGCGCGGTGCTCGGCGGGGAGCCGTCGCCAGCCGTCATGCTCGGTGGCCCGACGGTGCAGGACGACGGCCCTGTGGTGGTCGCCGAGGTGGGTGGCGGTCAGGGCGCGGGCGAGGTCGACGCTGGCGGGGCCGAACGTGATGCCGTCCGGGTCGTGCCGCTCGTGGGCGGTGGCGAGTGGGGCGGCGCGTTCGGTCAGGTCGTGGGCGGTGGCGGCGTCGCCGTAGCTGGCGGCGGCGAGGGCGGCCTCGATCAGCAGCGCCCCGGTCAGGGCCAGCGCCGGCGGGTCGCCCTGCGCCGCCGCCGGATCGAGTTGGCGTACGGCGGTGAGGGCGGCGGTCACGGCCAGCCGGCCCCGCCGCAGCGCCCGGAGCACCTGCGCGAGGGTCACCGCCACGCGGCCGATCCGCACCGGGTCACCACGGGTGGCGGTCATCATGGCCCGGTCGGCGGCCAGCCAGGCCAGCTGGGCGTCCCCGAGCTTGACCAGCGTCTGGGCGGTGAGCCGGTGGACCCGCACCAGCAGGTCGAGCACGGGCGGGTCCACAGGGCCGGTGTGGCCGGCGTGGCGGCTGTCGGCGAGCAGGTCGGGCAGCATCCGCAACACCTGGGGGTGCTGCCCGTTGCGGTACGCCGCCCAGGCGTACCCGGCCTGGTCGTCGAGCTGCCGCAGCAGCGGTCCGACCGGGGTGGACGCCGGGGGGTCGTGGCGGGCCAGCGCCGCCCTGACCCGTTCCACGGCGGCACCGACGTCGGTGTCCGGTGCCGGCGTACGGCCGCCGAGCAGGAGTTGCGGTGCGACGCCGAGTGCGCCGGCCACGGTGTCGATGACGGAGAGCCGGTCGAGGGTACGCACCCCCCGCTCGACCTTGTCGACCCAGCTCTTCGACTTGCCGATCCGGTCGGCGAAGACCTGTTGGCTCATGCCCCGGCGCGCCCGTAGCTCGGCCATCCGCCGGCCGATCGCCGGCTCGGTGCCGGTGCGCTGCCGGCCGGGGCCGGTCACCTGTCGTGCCCCGGCACCGGCGCGGTGTGGGTGGACCCGCCGCAGCGGGGACACCACCGGGACTTGACCCGGAATGCGAGCAGCCCGAGCAGGAAGCCCGGCACCACCCCCCCGAACACCACCGACAGCACACTGGAGATCACGAGCGCCCCCGCTCTCCGGCCCCGGCAGCGGAACTGTCCGCCGGGGTGTGGTGATGGGACCAGGGGTTCACGACAGACTCGTGCTGCATGGGGCCGCTCCTACGTGGGGTCGATTCCATGGCCCCTACCCCGTCCGTGCTCGCCAAGGAACCGGTCGGTGTAGGGGCCTTCCCTCGTAGACAAGGATGGCAGATTGTCTGCTGACAATCAATGTGTCCTGTATTTATGCGGCTACTTGCGGGCGGGGAGCTCGTATACCAGCTCGTACATCTCGGCATCGAGCACCATGAGGGACACCTCGACGCAGCGATCGTCCGCGTAGGCATGCCTGGTGATCTCGAAGACCAGGCTGCCTTCTCGGCGCAGGCTCAGCCCTTCTCGCCCGTCAACCCCGTTGATCTCCTCGGGAGTCGGTGCACGGCTGATGACCCGTTCCACGAATCTCGTCGGTCGGAAGCCCTGTTCGGCGAGCCGGGCGAACGTGCCACCGGGTCCGGTGTCCGTGTGTTCGATCCGCGTGCCACGGGTCAGATCCGTCGGTAGGTAGGCGGTGGCGAGCTGAACTGAGCGTCGGTCCCGGACGTAACGGCGGTACCTCGACAGCACGACGTCGCCACGCGGCACTCCGAGGGCATCGGCAACCTGTGCCGGTGGTACGACATCGCCGACGGTGACGTCAACGGCCTTCGGCGGGTCCGCCGAGTCGTGTGCCTGGATCGACAGCCCACGTCCCCACCGATCTGGCGAGAGTCTGCCCGGCGAGGTGCGCGGGATACGGCTGGCCCGCACGAAGCTGCCGGAGCCCCGGCGCGACTCGATCAAGCCCTCGGCTCGCAGGCGATCGATCGCCTTCTCCGCAACGCCACGCGCTACGGCCTCGTCTGGGTTCGCGGCGAACTCGCGAATGGTGGGCAGCTTCGCGCCGGCTTCGTAGCCCTTCATCCCTTCCTTGATCCTGCGCCTGAGCTCGGCAGCGAAGCTGTCGGCGCTGTGCTTCCGGCCGTGGCCGCTCGCGTCGTTCATCGGAATCTCCAACTGTCGTCTGACAGAAGGCTACTTGCGGGACGGTTTGGGTATCCGACCAACCCAATGGTCGACCGTCAGAGATTTATCTCAGGTTGCATGGACTGTCATAAGACAATGCCGATTACTTGACGTGTCTGTTTCGATGCTTTCTGTCTAACGCTCCAACGTCACTCAACCGAGGTGTCGAGGTCAAGCCCTTCGGCTCGACCTCGACCGCCCGGCGTTGGCTAGTGCTGGACTACCTCAACCACGGACGTCGTCACCGCAGTGAGTACGGCCGCGATCGACAGCGGGAGAGCCTGTGTTTCCCTCAGCCACACGACGCCGTGGGGCCGCCGTGCCGGGCAACCTCGGTTGATCCTCCGCCTCCTTGGTGCGGTCATTGACAAAACTCCTGCTGCTCATGCCTGGGCTGCCTCTCGGGTTTCTGCCTACTACTCCGACAAAGACTTCTCGGAGTCACAGTGAAGTAGCTGTCCGCGATGGCGGCAAGGCGTGCCGCCGGAATGAGTCCCCCTGAATGCCGTATTCGACAGCACTGCAAGCCGTTCAACAGCTCAAACAACGGCTGGTCGCAGTCGGCATAAGCTGCACCGCCCCGGACCGGAAGTGGTTGGCCTACTCCACCACCGCCGGCATAGCCACCAGGCGCCAGGTGCTTCGTCCGGCTACGTAGGCGGCGTCACAGGTGTCGGTTCATCGTCCGCGTTGATGCTCTCCGGGCGTCGAGGCAGTAGGCAAGTCACCGGCCAGGGCCGTGCCTGACCGGGGCAATCGCATCATCGACATCACGCAGCTTCTGAGCCGGGCCGGGGCGACGATCCGTGTCAACTGACGGATCTGTGCGGTGATTCAACCGGCAGGGCGTGAGTCTCCCCACCGACCGGATCGTTATACCCGTAGTGTCCGAATGGCGCCCCCGCTGGAGGTCCGACCATGCACCGTCGTCTGACTACGCTGCTCGCCGCGCCGCTGCTCGCCGCGCTCGCCGCCTGCGGCACCGTCGCCGCGCAGGCCGCGCCGCAGCCGCCGCCCTCGTCGCCCGTGCCAGGACAGTCGTACTGGCCAGGTCAGGAGGCGCTGATGGACGCCGGCGCTCGGGTGGGTGAGGTCGCCCCGGGTCGGTGGCCGGCCGCGTACGCCGGCGTGGTCCTGGACGTGCCAGGCGGGCGCCTGCTGGTCTACCGCGTGCCGACCGCCGGTATGGACGCGGCGGTACGCGCCCTGGCGCCGGCGGTGCTGGTCGACTTCGTCGACGCCACGTACTCGGCGGCGAATCTTGAGGAATGGGCCGCCAAGGTTCGGGACGACCAGGCGTTCTGGCAGCAGCGGGGGGTGACGGTGCACAGTATCGGCACCGATTTCGGCAGGTGCGTGACGGTGGGCCTGGCCGACCCGCAACGCGACGGCGGGAAGGTGCTTGCCCGCTACTCCAAGGCGGCGTTGTGCGTGGAGCGGGGGTACGCCTCAGACCCGCTTACGGCGAACTGAGCCAGCGTCGAGGGCCGCACGCTCCTCAGACGCAGCACCCGGCTCCTGGACAGCGACCGCGTCTCTCCACAGTCCCGGCAGGAACTGACGTCTATCGTCTACAGCCTGCGAGCAGACGGAGTCACCGGCACAGGGACGGGCAGATGAACGACGACCACGACGCCGCCGGAGCCATGCGCTTCGTCTTCGAGACCGGCGTACTCAAACGCGCCGCCCGCACCGGTTGGTGGTTCGCCGGCATCAAAGACCCCGAATCCATTGCCGAGCACTCGTTCCGGACCGCGCTGATCGGGATGATGCTCGCCGCTATGGAAGGTGCCGACCCGGCCCGGGTGTCGATGCTGTGCGTCCTGCACGACACCCAGGAAACCCGGATCACCGACATCCCGCACATTGCCAGGCGCTACCTCACCGCCGCACCCAACACCACAGTCACCGCCGACCAGGTCGCCGCCTGCCCGCCGGCCGTCGCCGACCTGATCAACGCCGCCGTCGCAGAATACGAAGCGGGCGAGACACCGGAGGCCATCGTCGCCCGCGATGCCGACAAGCTGGAATGCCTCGTCCAAGCAGTTGAATACCGCCACCAGGGCATCGACAACGTCCAACGTTGGATCGACAGCTCACGTGCGGCACTGAAGACCCCCAGCGCGCACCGCCTCGCCGACGCCGCCCTCAGCGGACAACCCCTCGCCTGGCTCACCCCACCCCCATCACCGGCATAGCCACCAGGCACAAGCAGCCATGACACCGCACTCAAATGAAAGACCGAGGTTAGGCGTTGCCGACGCTGGCCAGGGTTTCGGCCAGCACCAGGGGGTTGAGGTAGTCGCGGTACGAGACGACCAGGCCGTCCCTGATCCGCAGAACGGCAATGATTGTCTGGTGCAGGGGTGCGCCGGTGGGGACCACAGTGCCGTGCGCTTCGTACTCGACGATCACCACCTCTGGGTCGGTGGTTTCGTGGATCACCGTGTTGCGGTACTCGTCGAACGTGACGAGGCCATTGGCTTGCGCGGTCAGAAACTCGCGGAGCTGGTCGCGGCCCTCCACGCGGCCCGGTATGCCTGCCGGTAGGTACGGCCACTCGATATAGCCGTCCGGCGCGAACAGGTTGACGAACCTGTCGGTGTCCTGCTCGCGGCTCGCGCGCAGGATCTGCTCGACGACTTCGCGTGATGTGGCGGCCACGGCCGCCCCCTTTCGTTCAACGGTTGTTGATTGAACGAGCGTAGAACGGCAGGGAGTCTTCGGTCAACAACCGTAGAATGAACCCGTGACTGAATCGAGCGCCCGCCCTACCCGAGCGCAGCAGCGCCTCCAGAGCGAGGAACGCATCCTCGCCGCAGCGCGCCAGATCTTTGCCGAACTCGGCTACGACCGGACCACGATCCGGGCCGTGGCGTCCGCTGCTGGTGTCGACGCCGGCCTGGTCATGCACTACTTCGGCAGCAAGGACCTGCTCTTCGCCCGAGCCGTCGAGGTGCCCGCCGACGAGCTGCCCGGTGGCACCTCAGGGGAGGTGGCCGAGGCGCTGCTCACGTCGCTGCGTCGGCGCCTGACCGGCGAGCCGACGGCCTCCCTGGCGGTGCTGCGCTCGATGCTCACCAACGCCGACGCCGCCGATCGGTACCGGGCCGCCGGGGAGCCCCAGCTCAACCAGCTCACGGAGACAATCTCCGCGCCTGACGCCCACCTACGCGCAAGCCTGCTCAGCGCGATCATCCACGGCGTGATAGCCGAGCGACACCTGCTGCGCCTCACGCACCTCGCGGACGCCTCACCCGAGCAGATCGTCGACCTACTGCGCCCGTGCTTCCACAGCCTGACCACAGCTCCGCCGACATCGGGGAAGCCCTTGTAGACAACCGTGGAGTCTGCCCGTTCCGGATCGCCTCGCGCAGGTTCCGTTGGCCGGCTGCTCTGCGCTCGTACCGTCTTAAATGGTTTGCCGGTGGTCGGTGGGCGCTGGGATGCTGCGGCCGACCGGGAGCGGGGAGGGCCAGCATGCCGTCGGAGTCCGGGCCGGAAGTCCGTACCGTCGCCGGTGTCCTGTGCGGCTGCCGGGAGGCGGGCCGGGCGGTGTTCCGTGGCATCCCGTACGCCGAGCCGCCGGTCGGAGCCCTCCGGTTCGCCGCGCCGCAGCCGGTACGCGGCTGGGCGGGCGTACGTCTGGCGCTCGCCTTCGGTCCGCCGCCCCCGCAGCCCGGCGCGTTCGGGACGTCCCCGCAGGGGGCCGGCGACGACTGGCTGACCCTCAACGTCTGGACGCCGGACCCGGACCCGGCGGCGGGGCTGCCGGTCCTGGTGTGGATTCCCGGTGGTGGTTACCTCGTCGGTTGTTCCGGCCTCCCGGAGTACGACGGCGGGCACCTCGCCGCCACTGGAACCGTGGTGGTGACGCTCAACTACCGCCTCGGCTTCGAGGGTTTCGGGCAGGTCGACGGGGCCCCGGCCAACCGGGGGCTGCTCGACCAGGTCGCGGCCCTGCGCTGGGTGCGGGACAACATCCGCGCCTTCGGTGGCGACCCGGACCGGGTAACGGTCTTCGGGCAGTCGGCCGGCGGCGGCTCGGTCGCCGCCCTGCTGGCCATGCCGCGCGCCGCCGGGCTGTTCCGGCGCGCGGTCGCGCAGAGCGTGCCGGGGACGTTCTTCTCGCCCGAACTGGCCGCCGACGTCACCGCCGCCTGCGCCGCCGAGCTGGGGGTACGACCGACCCTGGCCGACCTGTCGACGGTGGCTCCGGACCGGCTGCCGGCGGTGGGCGAGGTGATCTCGGCCAAGATTCTCCAGTGGCGGGAGCGGTGGGGGTCGATCACCCACCGGCCGATCCCGTTCGCGCCGGTCGTCGACGGTGACGTGCTGCCGGCGACCCCGTGGCGGGCGCTGGCCGATGGTGCCGCGCGGGACGTCGACCTGCTCGTCGGGCACACCCGGGACGAGCACCGGCTGTTCAGCCTGCTCGACGGGGTGCTCGGCCAGGTCACGCCGGAACAGACCGGGACCGCGCTGCGGATGCTGGCCCCGGGCCCGGACGGCGTCGACCGGTACCGGGCGGCGTTCCCGGACGCGACCGACGAGCAGCTGTACGAACTGGTCAACGCGGACTGGCTGTTCCGGATGCCGAGCCTGCACCTGGCCGAGGCGCAACTCGCCGGTGGCGGCCGGGTGCACCTCTACGAGCTGACCTGGCCGGCGTCGGGCCTGGGCGGTGGCCTCGGTGCCTGTCACGGCCTGGACGTGCCGCTGGTCTTCGGCAACCTGACCAGCGGGCAGCCCGCCATGCTGATCGGTGACCCGCCTCCTCCGACGGCGCAGGAGCTGTCCGGGCAGTTACGCGGGGCGTGGACGGCGTTCGCCGCGACCGGCGACCCCGGGTGGCCGTCGTACGACGCCGAGCGCCGCACGCGCATCTTCGACGAGCGGCCGGTGGTCGTCGCCTATCCGGAGGAAACCTCGCGGCGGCTGTGGCGGGACCACACCTTCGGCGCACTCCCGCTGCTCGCCCGGTAGCGCCAGTGCGGGGCGGGCCGCAGCCGACCGTTGCCACGGGGGTGGCACCATTCGAACAGTTTCAGCAATGCCAGGAGACGAGGCGGGATGACGCCTTCTCCCGAGAAGCTCGGCGAGATCTGTGCTGATTTCTAACTGTCGTCCGCCAGAAGGCACTGGCGCGAACCGGAGTTCCGTGCCGATCTCGCCCGCCGTGGCGATTCCCGCTCACCGACCCACATTCCGGGTGGCACGCCCGGTGGTCGAAACCGTATCCGAAAGGTCCACCATGGGGGCTCGGACCTGCGGGAAGTCGCGATCCCGCGAACCGTAGTGTCATTCTCATGACCGCCACACGCCGTTCTCGTACCGCCGTTGTCGCCGTGCTCGCCTCGGTGGGACTTGCGTCACTCGCCGGGTGCTCCGGAGACCCGGACGACGCGGCCACCGGGGAGTTCGGCGGTTCCCCCGCGCCGGCCTCCAGTGCGGCTCCCGCCGAGGAGAACGCGGACACCACCATCAGGTGCGCGCAGATCGCACCGTTGGCAGCACCCATCACCAAAGCCTTCACGTTCTCTGCCGACGATTCCGCGGAGGACCCGTCGAGCACATCGTGCGTGTGGACGAATGCGGCCGTCGGTGCCGCTTCGACGAAGATCGAGGACTATGCGACTCTCGGCATCACCCTCGACCGGACCGCCTGGAGCAAGGACGACCTCGCCTCGGTGCCGGGTGCGACCGACGACCCGCGCGCCGCTGCCCTCGGCGGCCGTGTCCTCTTGAAGGCGCAGGCGGACACGCTGGGAGATGCGGGCTCCGTGCAGGTTCTCTTCCCCGAGGGGACGGTCACCGTCGTGGCGACCGGTGCGCTCCTGAGCGCGTCGAAGGACACGTCGATCCCGGTGGATTCGGTGATCGGAGTCGCCACCGCCGTCGCCCAGTTGCGCCGGTAACCGGCAGCCCGACCGTGCGCCGCCGGGAGGCGGTGCCCGGGAAGCGGGGACGTCGGGGCCCACCGGCACGATCAGGGTGCCTTCGGGCGTGCGTCGTCGCCGAGCGGTCGCGCCGCTGTGGGGAGGTGGCCGGCGACGGTGCGGGCGAACCGGCGGGCCAGCAGGGCGAAGGCGTCGGTGAGCGCGTCCGGGCCGACGACGGTGATGTCGGCGTCGTACCGGGCGATGGTGGCGGCGAGGCTCACCCAGGACCAGGACCCGAGGGTGAGTCGGCAGCGGCCGGGGTCGATCTCCTCGACGAAGCCGTCGCGGGTGAAGCGGGCCACGGTCGCCGCCGGCAGGTCGAGGATCACCGTGCCCCGGCAGGGCCAGTCCGTCGAGGTGCCGCCCGAGCCCCGGAAGACCCCGGTGACGTACGTGGCGACGTCCCCGACGGGCAGGGGCCTCGGGGTGAAGCGCGGCCCGTGGGGCGGACGCAGGGTGATCCGGTCGACGCGGAAGGTCCGCCAGTCGGCCCGGTCGAGATCCCAGGCGACGACGTACCACCGGCCGTCCCAGGTGACGACGTGATGGGGTTCGGCGCGACGCGCGGGTCCGTCCGCGTCGGCGGACCCGTAGTCGAACCGTAGGATCTCGCGGGCGTGCGCGGCGGCGCTGATCGCCAGCAGCACCCCGCCGTCGACGGGTTCGGCCGGCCGGGTGGTGGGCCGCTCGACGGCGGTGACGCTGAGCGCCTCGATGCGGTGCCGTAGCCGGGAGGGCAGCACCTGTCGGACGGTGTGCAGCGCCCGCGCCGCGTCGTCGGCGAGCCCACCGTCCGCGCCGGTCGCGGCGACCTGGAGCGCGACGGTGAGGGCGACGGCCTGGTCGTCGTCGAACAGCAGCGGGGGCAGTTCGGTGCCGGCGGCGAGGCGGTAACCGCCGTCGGGGCCCTTGGCGGCGGCGACGGGGTAGCCGAGGTCCCGTAGCCGGTCGATGTCGCGGCGCACGGTCCGCAGGCTGATGCCCAGGCGTGCGGCCAGTGCGGTGCCGGACCAGTCCCGGCGGGTCTGCAACAGCGACAGCAGGGCCAGCAGGCGCGCGGACGTGGTCGGCATGACTGGATTCTGCCCGCAGTAGGTGACACATCCTGTCACCTACTGCTGCGAATCTTGCTCCCGACCAGCCCCACCGGGTGCCAAGCCCCATCAGCAAGGAGTCGACCATGGCCATCTCCGCCACCACGCACCTCAACTTCCGGGGTGACGCCCGCGCGGCGTTGGAGTTCTACCGGTCCGTGTTCGGTGGCCGCAGCACGGTCGTCAGCTACGGCGACCTCGGGATGCCGGGGGAACTGCCGGACGCCGACAAGGTCGTCTTCGGCCAGGTCACGGCCGACAACGGCTTCGCCGTCATGGCCTACGACGTGCCCAGCGGTGCCCCCGCCGCAGCCGCGCCGACCGCCACCACCCGCGAGAACGGGATGACGCTGACCGGCGAGCGGTTCTTCGTCTCCGTCCGTGGTGACAGCGCCGAGGAGGTCGGCGCGCTCTGGAACAGGCTCGCCGACGGTGCCGATCTGATCGAGAAGTACGGCCCCTCGCCGTGGGCCCCGGGCTTCGGGATGCTGACCGACCGGTTCGGCGTCACCTGGATTCTCGACGTCGCCGCCCCGTACGCCGGCTGACCGCCACGCGCCGGTCCGGGGCCGGCGACGTCGCCGGCCCCGGACCGGGTGGTCACTCGGTGCGCAGCCCGTCGGCGCGGGTGAGCCGCCACAGCAGGGGCAGGCTCAGCCCGGTGATCGCCAGGACGGTCAACGCGCCGAGTCCGACCGAGAAGCCGACCACCGGCCAGGCGACGGTGATCGGGGCCTGCACCATCCGCAACAGGGCCGCGCCGAGGCCGAGCCCGAAGCCGACGGCCAGCACCAGCCCGACCCCGACCGGCAGGGCGGTCTGCCACAGCACCGACCAGCCGAGGGTGCTGCGTCGGGTGCCCACCGCCACCAGCATGGCCAGCAGCCGGCGGCGCTCCCGCAACTGCTCCAGCGTGCCGACCAGCATGCTGGTGGCGATCAGCACCAGGGTGACGACCGTGCCGATGGCCAGGCCGCGCCGGATGTCGGCGAACCGGGGCGACTCGATGGTCGAGGAGAGCACGGACACGGGGGTGGTCAGGTCGATCGCGGCGGCGGCGTTGCGGACGTGTTCGACCGCGTCGGGGTCGGCCGGGTCGAGCTGGAGGTAGACGGTCGAGCGCAGCGGACCGAGGACCCGCGAGCCGACCGCGCCGGGAGTGACCAGCACCGCGTTCTGCATCCAGCCGGCCGGGTCGGGCCGGGCCTGCGCGGGCCGCGCCGTCGTCGGCACCCGCCACCGCGACCCGTCCTCGACGGTCAGCACCGTGCCGGCGGGGACGACCGCCGGGTCACGCGGATCGGACACCAGGAACGTGTCCCCGTCCACGCACCGGTCGAGGTGGGCGAACTCGGCCAACGCGGCGCAGTCGCCGACCCGGACGTCCACCGGCGGGCCGTCCGGCGAGCCGGCGTTGGCCCCGGCGCTGAGGGTGCCGGTCACGGCGGTCACCCCTTCGGCCGCGCCGAACTGCCGCAGCACCCCGGCCAGGTCCGGCTGGTCGCGGAACTGCACCTGCACCTGCGCCCGGGTGGTGTCCTGCCCGCTGGCGGTGGTGAAGTCCCCGGCGATCCCGGCGAAGAGCATCTGCAGGCCGATGGTGCCGGCGACGGCGACCGCGATGCCGTTGACCAGCCGGGCGGAGGTGGCGCTGTCCAGCTGCACCCGGCGGACCGCGAGCTGCCAGGGCACCGGGCCGCCGCGCAGCCGCCGCACCAGCAGGTCGGTCAGCCACGGCAGCAGGGTGACCGTGCCGATCAGCAGCAGCACCGCCCCGGCCGGCACCAGCCAGCGGGTGACCCCGCCGTCGGAGTCGCGCAGACCGGCCACGGGCAGGAGCATGGCCAGGCCGACGGCGGGCAGCAGCAGCCGCCACCAGAGCCGACGGCGGACCGGGGTGCTACGCCGGGCCACTCCGAGCGGCTCGACCACGACCGCGCGCAACGCCAGCATCGCCACCAGCACGGCCAGCGCCGGCACGGCCAGCACGACGGCCAGCAGCAGTGTGGTGGGCGGCCGGATGTCGGAGGCGTACACGCTGATGTCGTAGAGGGTGACCAGCGGGACCAGTTGGCGGCCGGCGAGCAGGAACCCGATGCCGACGGCGACCCCGAGCAGGGCGCCGGCGGCGGCCTCCCCGGCGGCGATCCGCCGGACCATGGTGGTGTCCGCGCCGACCAGGCGCAGCGCGGCGAGCCGCCGGTCGCGTCGCTCACCGCCGTAGCGCACGGCGGAGCCGAGGAACACCGCGATGGGCAGCAGCAGCACCACGAAGATGACCGCCACCAGCAGCATCAGCACCGGGCCGAGACCCTCGCCGGGCAGCCCGCCGCCGAACCTGTCCAGCCGGGTCGCCCCGGACGTGTCGGTCAGCCGGTCGTCGCCCTGGTAGTAGGCCAGTTCGTTGGGGCCGGCGAGGCCCTCGTCGGCGATGGTGCCGGTGACCCGCGCGCCGCCCAGCCGGGGGGTGAACAGCGGGCCGTCGGAGGAGTCGAGCAGCCGGCGCAGGGCGGGGGAGACGACCACCTCGCCGGGGGCGGGCAGGGCGGTCAGCCCCGGCGGGACGGGGGCGGCCGGTCCCTCCGGCCGCAGCAGTCGGCCCCGCACCGGCCGGCCCCGGAAGTCGGTGTCCAGCGCGTGGACCAGCAGGGTGCCGGGACCGGCCGCGACCTGTTCGCCGAACCGCAGGTCGTCGCGGGCGTCGCCGCGCGCCTGCCGGGCGTCGAGCGCCCCGGGCACGGCGGTGGCCAGCAGCAGCATGGCCACCCCGATGCCGACGCCGACGGCGGTGAGCAGCGCCCGGGTCCAACCCTCCCGGCCGCCCGTGACGGCCATCCGGGCGCCCATCGCCAGGTCCGCGAGCGCGCCCCGGCCGGTCACGCCGCGACCTCCAGGTTCCGGGTACGCCCGTCGCGCACCACGACCTCCCGGTCGGAGTACGCGGCCACCCGTGCCTCGTGGGTGACCAGGACCACCGCCGCCCCGCTGTCCCGGGCGGCCTCGGTGAGCAGCCGCATCACCCGTTCGCCGTTGAGCGAGTCCAGCGCGCCCGTCGGTTCGTCGGCGAAGATCACCCGGGGGCGGGTGACCAGCGCGCGGGCCACCGCGACGCGCTGGCCCTGGCCGCCGGAGACCTCGCCGGGGCGCTTGCCGGCCACTTCGGTCACCTCCAGCCGTTCCAGCCACTGCCCGGCGCGCTGTTCGGCCTCGCGGCGGGGGACGCGGGCCAGCCGCAGCGGCAGGGCGACGTTCTCCAGGCAGGTCAGCTCGGGCACCAACTGGCCGAACTGGAAGACGAACCCGAACGCCTCCCGGCGCAGGGCGCTGCGCCGGGCGTCGCTCATCGTCACCAGGTCCCGGCCGTCGAAGACGACCCGTCCCTGGTCGGGGCGGACGATCCCGGCGAGGCAGTGCAGCAGGGTGGACTTGCCGGAGCCGGACGACCCGAGCACCGCGACCACCTCGCCCTCGTCGATGCGCAGCGCGGCGTCGACCAGCGCCACCGTCTCGCCGAAGCGGCGGTGCAGGCCCTCGGCGACCAGCAGCGGGGCGCTCATCGGCGCACCTGCGCGGCCAGCTCGTCGAGGCGGGCGGTGGTGAGTTCGAGCCAGCGCAGGTCGGCCTCCAGGTGGAACAGGGCGTGGTCGCAGATCAACTGCTCGGCCAGGTCACCGTCGCGCTTGCGCCGGGTCAGCTCCCGCATCAGCCGCAGGTGCTCGGCGCGCTGCACGTCGAGCAGCTCGGCCGCCGCCCGGCCGGTGAGCAGGGCGAGCACCACCTTGGTGTAGAGGACGCTCTGCAGGTAGGGCTCGGGCTGCTCGGGGCGGGCCAGCCACTGCGCCACGTCGGCGACGCCCGCCTCGGTGATGGCGTACCGCTTGCGGTCGGGGCCCTCGCCGGGCTCGACCGCCTCCACCTCGACCAGGCCGCCGCGCAGCAGCCGGGACAGGGTCGCGTAGACCTGGCCGTAGGCGACCGGGCGGGAGTGGCCGAAGTGTTCGTCGTAGCGCCGTTTGATGTCGTAGCCGTGCCGGGGGGTCGCCTCCAGCAGGCCGAGAAAGGTCTGGCCGATGGACATGCCGGCGACTATACACACCGCGTATACGCGCGTTGTCTACACCCGGTGCCGACGTCGTCGCGCCCGGCTCCCGGGCCCCCTCCCGGCGTCGTCCGGGAATGTGACACCGTCCGACGGATTGACCCGCAGATTGATACATGTCAGTGTTTGCTTCCCCGGCGTCTCCGCCGCGACCCCACCCCCGGGTCGCGGGCTCCCGTGCACCCCCATGCCGACCCCGGCACACGGAACGGTGACGCCCGGGCGGACGCCCCGCCGACCCCCATGAGGAGCTCGCATGAAGCGCAGAACCCTGGCGATCGCCGCCGTCACCGCGGTGACGCTCGCCCTGGCCGCGCCACCGGCCTCGGCCACCCCGACCGCCCGGCCGGCCACCGCCGCGCCGGCCGTCGCCGCGCTCGCCGCCCCGGACGTATCGGTCAGCAACGTCCAGGCGCACCTGGCCCAGTTCCAGAGCATCGCCACCAGCAACGGCGGCAACCGGCGGGCCGGCTCGGCCGGCTACACCGCCTCGGTCGCCTACGTGAAGTCCAAGCTCCAGGCCGCCGGCTACACGGTCACCGAGCAGACCTGCACCAGCTGCACCTACCAGGGCAACAACGTGATCGCCGAGTGGCCGCAGGGCCCGAGCACCGACGTCGTCATGTTCGGCGCACACCTCGACGGGGTCGCCGCCGGGCCGGGCATCAACGACAACGGCTCCGGCTCGTCGGTGCTGCTGGAGAACGCCCTGGTGCTCGCCCAGCAGAACCCGACCATGACCAAGCGGGTCCGGTTCGCCTGGTGGAACGGCGAGGAGCAGGGCCTGCAGGGCTCCAAGTTCTACGTCAACTCGCTGACCACCGCCCAGAAGGGCTACATCAAGGGGTACTACAACTTCGACATGGTCGCCTCGACCAACGGCGGCTACTTCATCAACCGGGTCACCTCCACCACGGCCGCGCCGCTGAAGGCGTACTGGGACTCCCTCGGGCTGTCGCCGGAGGAGAACACCGAGGGCCAGGGCCGCTCCGACGACTACTCGTTCCAGCAGGCCGGCATCCCCACCTCCGGCTACGCGATGGGGGCCAGCGCCCGCAAGACCAGCTCCCAGGCCAGCAAGTGGGGCGGCACCGCCAACGCCGCGTACGACCCGTGCTACCACTCGTCCTGCGACACCACCAGCAACATCAACGCCACCGGGCTCAACCGCAGTGCCGACGGCGTCGCGTACGCCATCTGGGACCTCGCGGTCGGCGGCGGCACCCCGACCAACGACTTCTCGGTCGCGGTCAGCCCCACCGCCGGCGGCGTCGCCCAGGGTAGCTCCACCACCGCCACGGTCAGCACCGCCACCACCAGCGGCAGCGCCCAGACCGTCGCGCTGTCGGCCTCCGGCGCACCCAGCGGCGTGAGCGTCTCGTTCAGCCCGTCGTCGGTCACCTCCGGCGGCTCGGCCACCATGACGGTCAGCGCGTCGTCGAGCGCCACCCTCGGCACCTTCACGCTGACCGTGACCGGCACCGGCTCGGCCACCCGGACGGCCAGCTACACCGTCACCGTCACCGGCACCGGGAGCTGCACCGGCGGGCAGGTCATCGGCAACGGCGGCTTCGAGTCGGGCACCAGCCCGTGGACGGCCACCTCCGGCGTCATCACCAACTCGTCCAGCCAGCCGGCCCGTACCGGCTCCTACAAGGCGTGGCTCAACGGCAACGGCAGCACCAGCACCGACACGCTGTCCCAGTCGGTGACCGTGCCGGCCGGCTGCTCCTCCTACACCCTCGCCTTCTACCTGCACATCGACACCACCGAGCGGACCACCACCGTCGCGTACGACAAGCTGGTGGTCCAGGTCGGCAGCACCACGCTGGCGACGTACTCGAACCTCAACAAGGCGACCGGCTACACCCTGCGCTCGTTCGACGTGGGCGCGTACGCCGGGCAGACGGTGACCCTGAAGTTCACCGGCACCGAGGACGCCTCGTTGCAGACCAGCTTCGTCATCGACGACGTGACGTTGCAGGCGAGCTGACCGACCCGGGTGGGGTGGACGCCTGGTCCACCCCACCCGGACCGTCATGACGATAAATGTCATACCCGGGTCCGACCATGGGGGCATGGCTGCCCCCGCGCTGTCCCACCACAGTGGTCAACCCCGATCCGTGCCGCTGCGCGAGCTGCGTACCCGGCTGACCCAGCTGATCGCGATGGCCGAGCTGACCGACACGGTCACCCTGGTCACCCGCGACGGCGACACCCGGCCGGTCGCCGCGATCGTGCCCGCCCCCGCCGCCCGCAGCGCCGCCCAGGCCCGCGCCGACGGCGAACGCCTCGCCACGGTGACCGCCGGGTGGGCCCGCCGGCTGGAGGAGTCACACCGGCAGGGCGCCCTGCGGCACGCCGCCGAGCTGCGGGCCGTGACCGACGCCCTCGCCGAGGTCTGGGCCGAGCTGGACCGGCACGTCCCACCCGGCACCGACCCGGCCGTCGACCGGCTCTGCGCCGCCCACGCCGACCTGCGCCGCGACTGACCCCCGCCCCCCCCCCCCCCCCCCCCCCCCCCC
>NZ_JACGMO010000126.1:0-22994 GCF_015354745.1 Micromonospora sp. S-DT3-3-22 | reverse complement strand
ACCGGGCCGGCTGCGGGAACGCAGGCGTGGACCGCGCCGGACGACACCGCACCGGCGGACAGCGCGCCCACCGGACCCGTCGCCCCGACGCCGACGGGGGACGCAGCCGGTCCTCCCACGGAGGGTGCGCCGGCCCGGACCGCCGGGGCGGCCCCGACGGCCACCGCGCCGGGAGCGGACGGTGTCGACCCGCGTTCCACCCCGGTCGACCTGTGGACCCCCGCCGCCGAACGGGCCGTGCAGACCTCCCCGGCGGCACCGACCACCGCCGTGCCGACCGCCACTGCCGGCCCCACCACTGCAGTGCCGACCACTGCCGTGCCGATCATCGCCGGGCCGACCTCCCCGGCGGCACCGGGGCCGGCCGCCGGCCCGGCCCCGGCGGGCAGCACACCGCCCGGGAGCCCGTCGACGACGGTCGGCGCGGACACCCCGCCGACCGTCGACGAGGCGTTCCTGCCGGCCAACGAGGTCGAGGAGAACCTGCTGGACGCGGCCGGCGCCGGCAGCACCGACGGTTTCCTCTCCACCCTGCTGCTGGCCCGGGTGCTGCTTCCGGTCAACCCCGACTCGGTGGCCGGCAGCCGCCCCGGCGAGCCCGGTTTCCAGTGGCGTACCGGGACGACCGACGGTGAGACGTACGTGGTGGTCTACACCTCCCCGGAGCGGCTGGCCGAGCACGACGTGCCGCCGGTCGAGACGATCGAGGTGCGCTTCGTCCAGTTGATCCGGCGGTGGCCGGACCCGGGCTGGGCGTTCGCCGTCAACCCGGGCACCCCGGTCGGGGCCAAGCTCCCCGGCGAGCAGATCGTGGCCCTGGCCAGTTGGGCGGCCGAGGTCGGGCTCGGTGACGAGGCGGACCTGGAGCCGGTGGCCGCCGCCGAGGCACCCGCCGAACGTACCCGGTACGCCCCGCCGGTCACCGACCCGTCCCGTCCGGTGGTGATGCAGAAGGCGGTCGCCCCGAGCCAACTCGCCTACTACCTGGAACGCGGCTACGACCGGGTCTCCGGGTTCGTGCACCGGGCCGGCGAACTGGCCCACCTGACCACCCCTGCGGAACTGCACGACGCCCTGGGGCTGGGCTACCCGGATTCGCCCTTCGCCCGCGACGCCGAGGCGACCTACGTGCTGCGCTGGCCCGCGTACCGGCCGAGTCTCTACCGCATCCCGTACGGCGGGCAGAACGAGGCGGCGATGCGGGCCATGGAGGGCTGGGTGATCGAGCGCGCGCCGTTCCGGGGCAACGGGTTCGCCCCCGGCGAGAGCAGCGACGTGGTGGCCGAGTTCAAGGTGGACAGCGCCCGGTTGCCGCACGGCGCACAGCTCTGGCGGATCGGCACGGAGGGCACCGAACGGGTGATCGCCATCCTGGACACCGATGCGCTGGTCTGGCGGCGGGTGGGCGAGCCGTGATGCGTGACGGTTACGTGGCCCGCTGGCAGGGGCGGGAGTACCAGGTCAGCCCGGACGGCGACCACGTACGGATCTACCAGCCGGAACCCGCCGACGGCTTCGAGGAGGTACGCCCCGGCCGGTACGTGCGGGTCGTGCCGGCCGGTGAGGTCGAGGACCTGGCGTACGTGCGGACCACCTGCACCTGGCAGGGGCAGCCGTTCATCGTGCTCGGCGAGCACGACGGGTGGCTGCGGGTCGAGTACACGGGTGGTCGCTGGCCGGTGGCGCAGGCGATGGGGCTGGAGGTCTTCGACTTCGGCGTCTACCAGGGCTGGGCGCCGGCCACCGAGGTCGCCGACCTGCGCGAACAGCGCGTCTGACCGCCGGCCGGGAGACGGGCCGGCCGGGTCAGGACTTGGTCCAGCGCAGGATCTCGCCGAGCACCACGTCGCCGGCCTCCACGTGGGGGAAGTGGCCCACCCCGTCGATCAGCCGCCACTCGTAGGGGGCGCTGACGTACCGGCCGGAGCCCTGCGCGGTGCGTGGCAGGGACGCGACGTCGGCCGCCCCGTGCAATTGGAGGGTGGGGGTGACCAGGGGCTTCTGCATCAGCCGGACGAACCGGTAGCCGTGCAGCCGCAGCACCGAGCGGAAGGCCCACCGGTAGCCCTCCAGCGCGCAGAAGGCGGCCTGCGGGATGAGCATCGCCTCCCGGCAGCGCTGCGCGTACCCGGCGAAGTCGGGGCCGGCCACCCAGCGGGGGCCGCCCCAACGGCTCAGCATCTGCTGCACCTCGGCGGCGTCGTTGCGGGTGAGCACGTGCTCGTACCGGGGGAGCTGGAACTTCAGCGCCGGGGTGGAGGCGGCGAACTGACCGCGCGGGTCGGCGAAGATGGCCGCGCGCAACCGCAGCGGATGGGGTGCACCGAGCACCACCAGCCGGCGGACCAGGGTGGGGTGGAACGAGGCGGCTGTCCAGCCGATCAGCCCACCCGAGCCGGTGCCGACCACGGTGGCGGACCGTTCCCCGAGGGCGCGGATCAGGCCGGCGACGTCGGCGGCGAGGGTGTAACCGTCGTACCCCCGGGGTGGTTTGTCGCTGGCGCCGTAACCGCGCAGGTCCACCGCGACGGCCCGGAAGCCGGCGTCGGCGATGGCGGGGAGCATCGTGTGCCAGGCCCACCAGTGCTCGGGGAAGCCGTGCAGGAAGAGCACCATCGGCCCGGTGCCCGCCTCGACGACGTGGAACCGGCTGCCGTTCGCGCCGACGAACCGGTGCGTCCACGGCCCCTCGGTGAGGACGCAGGACTCGTCGGTGGGCCCGCCACGCTGCTCGGTCATGGGCACAGCCTAGGACCTCGGCGCCTGTCGATCGTCCCGTCGACCCGGGCCGGACGGCCGTACGCGCCTCGGACCGGTCTGCGGTGGGCTGAGCGGACTCAGCGGACGACGCTGATCCGGACGACGCCGACCGGGGTGCCGGGGCCGCAGGCGGCGGGTGGCGCGGCCGGGTCGACGGTGACCACGACGGTGCTGCCGGTGGCGACGGTGCCCAGGCCGGGGCCGTGCAGCGCGTACTCGTGGCCGTCGTCGGTGACCAGGCCGTAGCACGGGCCGTCGCCGCCCCGGGTGATCCTCCCGGCGAGCCGGTCCGGCCGGCGTCGGTCGGTGGGGTGCCGTGGGGGTGCGGCGGGCCGGCGCGGGGTGGGCGGCGGGGCGGCGGAGGGCGGTGCCGGCCGGCCGGCGGGCGGGCCCGGCGTCGCCGCGCGGTCGGCGGGCGGTGCCGGCCGGTCGGCGGGTGGTCGGGTGCCGGCCGGCGGGTCGGTGGTCGGGGTCTGTTCGTCGGTCACGGTCGCCTCCGTTCCCGGCGCACCCGCCACGGGTACGCGCGGAGCCAGCGTGCCACGGCGGCGGTGGACCGGCATCCGGCCGGCCCCGGACGGGCCGATGCCCGGGCAGGAGTCCTGCCCGGGCATCGGGTAAAGCAGGTGGTGCGCTGATCAGCGGATCAGGAGAAGCGGACCTTCAGCGAGGTGCCGTTCTGCTCCACGACGCGGATCTTGGTGCCGGTGGCCGGGAGCTTGACGCCGTGGTTCGGCAGCTCCGGGTACCAGTACTGCTTGGTGTCGTCGAACAGCGGCTGCGCGGCCTGGCCGCGGACGTACTGCGGCACGCTGTTGATGTGCAGCGTGAACGAGTCCGCCTTCTTCAGGCTGAACGGCGCGTCGTACACCTGGACGCGGGCCCGCCACGGGGCGCCGGTCAGGTTGTACAGCGGCTCCGGGTGCGCGTCGATGATCATGTTCCGACCCTCGCCCGGGTGGTCGAAGGTGTCGTTGTCGGCCCACCGGAGGTTCCAGTAGGAGATCAGCAGACCCTCCTGGTACGCGTAGTGGTCCACGTAGTCCGGGCGGCTGTTCGCGTAACCGAAGTAGTACGGGCCGGTCTTGAGGTACTGGTCGTACGACACGTACGACCGGTTGCCGGCGATGTAGTAGTTGTCGAACTTACGGATGTAGGTCTCGGCAACCACGCTGAACCCGTTCAGGGTCCAACCGGCGGCACCGGCCTCCGCACCGTCGCTGAGCACGGTCTGCCCGTCGGCGGTGATGGTGATCGCGTCACCGTAGAAGCCGCCCTCGGAGACGCCACCGTCGGTCTGGTAGCGCAGCCGGAACTGCACCACCTTGCCGGCAGCCGCGTTCATCGGGATGTTGACGTCGACCCACTGGCCGTTGCTGGAGCCGTCCAGGGCGAAGCGCCCGGGGGAGATCTCCTTGAGGGCCTTGCCGTTGGCGGTACCCGGCAGGGTGGCCCAGGTCTGACCGCCGTCGGTGCTGGCCTCGAAGAAGAGGTAGTCGTAGTCCGCCTCGATCGAGTAACGACCCTTCATGGTGAGCGCGGCGCTGGTCTTCCCGGTGAGGTCGATCGTCCGCGTCATCGTGGTGTTCAGGTCGTCGTCGTTGCCGGAGAAGAACTGCTTGGTCCCCTCGAACGGCTTGCCGTTCTGGAAGGAGTACTCCCGCTGCGGCAGCACCACCACGGCACCCTGCGCCTTGTCGGAGTTGTACTCCTGCGGGCCCAGGTTGAGGGTCTTCTGCTGGCCGGCCACCACGACCTCGTAGTCGAGCCAGCCGAGCTGGAGCTTGTTCCAGGCGCCGAGGTCGCCGCCCCGCTCGCCGATGCCGCCGTCGTTCTTGGCGCCGAGCCGGCTCTGGGCCATCAGGGTCCAGTGCTCGTTGTTGTTGTCACCGCTGTTGATGACGTTGTAGTCGTCCGGCAGACCGAGGTCGTGACCGTACTCGTGGTAGAAGACGCTCCGGCCACCGTTCTCCGGCTGGATGGTGTAGTCGCCGATCCAGACGCCGGTGTTGCCGATCTGGGTGCCGCCGGCCGGGAAGTTCGCCGGGCCGGTGTTGCCCTGGTCGCTGGCGAAGGCGTACCACCGGTGGCTCCAGATGGCGTCCTCACCCTGGATCGGGTCACCGTCGGCCTGGTCGCCGCCGGAGTGGACGATCTGGAAGTGGTCGATGTAGCCGTCCGGCTCGTTGAAGTTGCCGTCGCCGTCGAAGTCGTACCGGTCCCACTCGTCCATCGACTTGACGTCGGCGGCGATCTGGGCGTCGGTGCGGCCGGAGGCCTTCTGGTCGGCGACCCACTGGTTGGCGGCGTCGCGGACCAGGGCCCAGGTGTTGTTGCAGACGTTCGAGGCGCAGGGGTAGCCGTTGGAACGGCCGTACCGGGCCTCGTTGTACTTCACCTTGACCCAGTCGGTGACCTCGCCCTCGACGCTGTAGCGACCCGAGGACTGGGCCTCGTAGTACTGCTTCAGCGACTCGTCGCCCTGCCCGGTGCCGAAGTACAGCTTCCGGTAGTGGTCGGCGTTGTAGTCGGCCTGCCAGACGGTGGAGTTGTCCACCGCCCGGTTGGGGGCCGGGATCTCGTTGTGCAGCGGCCCGTCGAACCGGGTCGGGCCGGGCACGGCCGGGGCCGTGTCCTGGTCCGGGTAGCTCGGGTGCCGCTCGTTGCCGAACTCCGCGAGGATCACGAAGATCTTGTCGGTCCGCTCGCGGCCCAGCTCGACGTACTGGTCCTGCGTCTGGGCGACGCCCGAGGCCGTCGTCCGGGCGTTGGTGCCCGCAGCCTGGGTCTTGCCGACCTTGACGACCGTGCTGCCGTTGATCTTCTGCGCCTTGGCCTTGCCGGAAAGGACCTCGCTGAGGCCCTCCTGGCGCAGTGCCCGCCGCTTGGTTTCGAGCGGGTTGGGCAGATCGTGGTCCGCCTGGGGTTCCGCGACCGACGGGGCCGCCGTCGGGAGCTTCGGCGTCGGCGCGGCGCTGGCGGACGTACCCGTCACCAGACCTGTCGCCGTCAGCGAGAGCCCGAGCAGACCCACTGCGACTTTGCGCACGTGGTACCTCCGGTGTGAGGGAACCGGCCCAACGGGGGTACGGGCCGGCGTAAGACGTCCCACTAGTGGGACCCATGGTGAACATAGACACTGCTGGGACGGGTGGGAAGATGTCCGCGTCGATTTGTTGCAAGATTTTGATGAGAACGCTTTTCACCGTCACACACCGGATGTTCATCAACGGTCATGAGCAGCGCGGACGGCCCGACGGGGAATCGCAGTGATGTATTTCGATTGGATTGCCGTGATGCGTGAAACGGTGGGCCGGTGGCTTCTCCGCCACCGGCCCACCGTTCACCGATCAGTCAGTTACTGACCCTTACCACCGCATCGCCGGGCGTACCCGACGCGCGGCCTCAGTACTTCGCCGGAGTGATCCGGACGACCGCGTACGAGTTGTCCGGCGCGGCCGACTCGATCTTGATGGAGACCCCGTTACGGACCTTCGAGTCGGAGGGGTTGCCGGTGCCGAGCACGATCGCCCCACCGCCCAGCGTCACGCCGTAGAACTCGGTGGCCGGCGTGCCGTCCGGGTTCACCACCCGGGTGGTGTACGGCTTGTTGCCCCGCGACGGGACGACCACCGAGGCGTCGTTGTCCCGGGCGTACGGCGAGCCGTCGCGGATCTCGATGCCCGGGTACCAGCCCTTGGCGTCGTTGAAGCCCGACACCGGGCGCTGCCGCCCGAACTTCGTGCAGTACGCGCTGTACGGCTCGTCCGCCGCCTCCAGGCACTCGGTGAACGGGTACGTCGGGTTCAGCGAGAACGCCGCGTTGGACGACTGCGGCCGGCTCGGCAGGTTGTCCAGCACCGACGGGTCCTTCGCCGCCGCCTCACCGGTACGCCGCAGCGGGTCGTAGTGCGAGTCCACGATCAGCAGCCCGCCCTTGGCCCCGTAGCTGGGCAGCGCGGTCATCTGGCCGGTGACGTGGTTGACGTCGCCCAGCATCGTGTCCCGGTACCAGACCAGCATGCCCGGCGCGTTGTACGAGATCCGGTCGACCTTCCACGCCTCGTGCGAGTAGATGGTGTCGTAGGCGTACTTCAGGCCCATGTCGAAGCCGTCGAAGTTGCGCCACTCGGCCAGGTAGTACTGCGCCTTGGTCTGGGTGCCCGGGTCGATGTGCCAGCCCGCGCCGGTGGTGTCGGTGAAGGTGCCGACGCTCAGCGTCCAGCCGTTCGTGCCGCTCTCCACGTCGTCGCTGAACGTGGTGGCCCCGCCGCCGGTGACCGACAGGTCGTCGGCGAACCAGCCCCGCTCCTGGAACGCCTCGTCGGTGGCGTACCGCAGCCGCACCTGTACGGTCGTCCCGGCGAACGCCGACAGGTCGATCCAGTCGTGCCGCCAACCGGCGGTGCTGCCGGTCAGGCCGTACTTCTTGTTGCCGAAGTCGACCATGCGGCCGTTCGGGTCGGCGTAACCGTCGTTGGTGGAGACCAGCGCGCCGGACGCGTCGTAGACCTTCTGCTCGGCCCAGGTGGCCCCGCCGTCGGTGGAGACCTCCACGAACCCGTAGTCCCAGTCGTCCTCGATGACGTAGTTGTTCCACATCCAGAACTTCGCGTCGGAGGCGGCCGGGACGGCCACCTGCCGGCTGAGCTTGACGTCCGCCCACTCCTGGTCGGCGCCGCTGTACCACATGCCGGTGCCGCTGTGCGGCTGGGCGAGGGTGACCACCTTGTCCGGCAGGTCGATCTTGATGCCGTCCTGGGTGCCCACCGGGGTCCGCGAGGTCTGCCCGAGCGTCGCCGTCCGGGTCCGGGTGCCGGGGGCGATGGTCAGCGGATCGGCCCAGCCCAGCACCCACTTGTCCCAGATTCCCATGTGGGTGGGCAGGGCCTGGAAGATCTCACCGGTGTGCGAGCCGGACGCCATCAGGTCCCAGAAGTCGACGTCCGAGTCGGCGTTGCCCGAGGTGTCGTAGAGGTCCGGCAGGCCCAGGTCGTGACCGAACTCGTGGGCGAAGACGCCGACCCCGGCGTCCTCCGGCTGCACGATGTAGTTGGACACCTTCAGGTTGGTGCCGGGGATGGTGTAGCCGCCGGCGACCGTGGAGGAGTGCGCCCAGACCGCGTACACGCCCTGGTCGCCGCCGCCCCGGGACTTGCCCTGACCGGCGTGCACCAGCACCAGGTGGTCGATCACCCCGTCCGGCTCGTTGACGTTGCCGTCGCCGTCCCGGTCGCCCTGGTCCTCGATGTCGTAGTCGGCCCACGGGAAGTTCGGGTCCGCCGCGGCCAGCGCGTCGATCGCGTCGGTGGCGAGCCGCCCCGCGCCCTGCGGGTTGTCCGGGTGGCCGTTCATCGCCTGCTGCCGGCCGGCGACCCAGGCGCCCGTCTCGTCCTGGAAGCAGCGCGAGGCCGCGTACCAGCCCTCCGAGTGCGGCACGGTGATCCACGGGCTGGCCTGCCCGTCCACCGTGTACGCGCCCTTGGACATCTCCAGGTACATGTTGTGCATGGTGCGGCCGGACAGGTCGATGCCCTTCCTGCCGTCCGGTCCCTTGAGGTCCTTACGGACCCGCTCGGTGATGCCCTGCTTGGTGTAGAGCATCTTGTCGAAGTGGGCCGGGGAGAAGTCCGGCACCCACATCGAGTTGTTGTCCTCGTGCGGCAGGGTCGCCGGGTTCGGGATGTTGTTGTGCTCCGGTCCGTTCTGGACGGTGCCCGGGACGCAGGTGCGGTCCTCGAAGACCGTCTTGGGGACCATCACGCCGGTGAAGTCGTCGTTGGCCTGGTCGTTGAACTCGACAAGCAGGGTGAGCAGCTTGGCCGTCTGGGTGCTCTTGGCCTTCTTGAACGTGCGCGGGCTCTGCCCGGTGCGGATCGCCCGCGCCTCGTTGCGGGCCAGCTCCCGGGCGGCCAACGGATTGCCACCGGCGAACTTGCGGTCGTACGCGCGGGCCTCGTCCGCCGCCGAGGTGAGAACCCCGTCGGCACCCCTGACCTCCTTACCCGCGGTGTCCGGCTGCACCTCCGGCTCGGCGTAGTTGAGGTAGTGCTCGTCGGCCCCGATCCGGGTCGGCACCGCGGGCCCGACCGGCTGGGCCGAGGCGCTGCCGGCCACGGTCAGTGACGAGGCGACGAGAGCGAGGGCGGGCAACGCGACGAGTATCCGTCGACGTGCCCTGGTGGGCGGGAGAATGTTCATGCCACTCCGTTTCTCGGGCATGGGAAAGGGATCGCCGGTGAGACCTGCGTCGAGCCCAGTCGATATCGCTGAACCTAAATGAGAAGGGTTCATGCCCGGAAGGGGGCACCGGTGCGTCTGCCCGTTCAGCCCGAGTCGGCTCGGCCTACCGACCGATTCGTACCCCTAAAAAGATGGTGGGTGCCGGCCCCCGCGCGGACCGGCACCCACCGTCGGGTACGGCTGTCGTCAGTCCTCGTCGGACTTCCCACCGCTGAGCCCGGAGGAGATCAGCTCCATCACCGAGGAATCCTGGAGCGTCGTCACGTCACCCAGCGACCGGTTTTCGGCCACGTCCCGCAGCAACCGGCGCATGATCTTGCCGGAGCGGGTCTTCGGCAGCTCCGGCACCAGCATGATCTGCCGGGGCTTGGCGATCGGGCCGAGCGTCTTCGCCACGTGGTTGCGCAGCTCGGCGATGAGCTGCTCGCCCGCCTCGCCCGAGGTGTCGGCGGTGCCGCGCGGGATGGCGAACGCGACGATCGCCTGCCCGGTGGTCGGGTCCGTCGCGCCGACCACCGCCGCCTCGGCCACCGCCGGGTGCGACACCAGCGCCGACTCCACCTCGGTGGTGGAGATGTTGTGCCCGGACACCAGCATCACGTCGTCGACCCGGCCGAGCAGCCAGATGTGCCCGTCGTCGTCCTTCTTCGCCCCGTCCCCGGCGAAGTACATCCCCTCGAACCGGGACCAGTACGTCTCGATGAACCGGTTGTCGTCGCCCCAGATGGTGCGCAGCATCGACGGCCACGGCTCGCGCAGCACCAGGTAGCCACCGCCGCCGTTGGGCACCGACTGGCCCTGGTCGTCCACCACATCGGCGACGACGCCGGGCAGCGGGGTCATCGCGGAACCCGGCTTGGCCGCGGTCACCCCCGGCAACGGGGAGATCATGATCGCGCCCGTCTCGGTCTGCCACCAGGTGTCCACGATCGGCAGCTCACCCCGGCCGACGTGCTGGCGGTACCACATCCACGCCTCCGGGTTGATCGGCTCGCCGACGCTGCCCAGCAGGCGCAGCGACGACAGGTCGAAGCCCGCCGGGATGTCCTCGCCCCACTTCATCATGGTGCGGATCAGCGTCGGCGCGGTGTAGAGGATGCTCACCCGGTACCTGTCGACGATCTCCCAGAACCGGCCCTTGTGCGGGGTGTCCGGGGTGCCCTCGTACATCACCTGGGTGGCGCCGTTGGCCAGCGGCCCGTACACGATGTAGGAGTGCCCGGTGACCCAGCCGATGTCGGCGGTGCACCAGTAGACGTCGGTCTCCGGCTTCAGGTCGAACACCGCGTGCGCCGTCCACGCGGCCTGGGTGAGGTAGCCGCCGGTGGTGTGCAGGATGCCCTTCGGGCGGGCGGTGGTGCCGCTGGTGTAGAGGATGAACAGCGGGTGCTCGGCGTCGAACGGCTGCGCGACGTGCTCGGCCGACGCCGTCTCGACCGTCTCGTGCCACCAGTGGTCCCTCGCCGACCAGCCGACCTCCTCGCCGGTGCGCCGGACCACCAGCACGTGCTCGATCGACGGGCAGTTCGCCACCGCCTCGTCCACCGTCGGCTTCAGCGCCGACGGCTTGCCCCGCCGGTAGCCGCCGTCGGCGGTGATCACCACCTTGGCGTTGGCGTCGGAGATCCGGTTGCTCAACGCGTCGGCGGAGAAGCCGCCGAAGACCACGCTGTGGGTCGCGCCGATCCGGGCGCAGGCCAGCATCGCCACCGCCGCCTCGGGGACCATCGGCAGGTAGATCGCCACCCGGTCACCGGCGACCACGCCCAGGTCGGTCAGCGCGTTCGCCGCCTGGCAGGTCAGCCGGTGCAGGTCGGCGTAGGTGAGGGTGCGGGTGTCGCCCGGCTCGCCCTCCCAGTGGATCGCCACCCGGTCGCCGTTGCCGGCCTCCACATGCCGGTCCAGGCAGTTGTACGCCACGTTGAGCTGACCGCCGACGAACCACTTCGCGAACGGCGGGTTCGACCAGTCGAGCACCTCGTCCCACGGCTTGGCCCAGGCCAACCGGCCGGCCTGCCGCTCCCAGAAGGCGAGCCGGTCCGCGCCGGCCTCGTCGTACGCGCCGGCGGTGACGTTGGCCTGGGCGGCGAGTGCGGCCGGCGGCGGGAACTGGCGCGTCTCGTTCAGCAGGTTGGCCAAGGCCTCGCTCATGCGGTGACTCCTTCGTCGGGTGACCTGCGTCTCTACCCGGCCGAGGTTAGTCCGGGCAGCTCGGGACCGCGACACCCCCGGTGCCGGCCGGCGCGCTCAGCGGCCGTCCCGGCGCGCTCGACGGCCCGCCCCTCCCACCCTGATCAGGATCGGACCCGACGCCCCGGTGGCGGGTGGCATCCGCCCCGGAGTCACCCGGTCGCTAGCGTGGCGGGGTGACCACCGATCCGCTCGCCCCGCTGCTCGCGCTCGCCGACATCGCCCCCGCCGTCGAGCGGGCCCGCGAGCGGGTCGACCAGGCGATGCGCCACCGCGCGCTGCGCCGCCACGGTGGCCAGGTCGCGGCCGAGGTCGGCCTGCGCAGCGCGGTGGCCAGCGCCGCCCTGGAGGGGTACGACCACGAGCGCGAGGCGGTCCGCGCCGGCACCGTCACCGAACCGGTGCTCCAGGGGGCGCTGCGGGTCGCCGGGGCGCTGCCCGGGCTGACCGAGCTGTGGCCGAAGGCCCCCCGGCAGGCGTTGGCCCGGCTGCACGTCCTCGCCGCCCGGGACGTGGTCGCCGAGGCCGAGCTGGGGCGTCCGGTCGCCGACCCGGTGGTGGCCGCCCGGCTCGACGGGCTGGCCGGGCTGGTCGCCGGCGGGACGACGGTCTCCCCGCTGGTCCTCGCCGCCGTGGTGCACGGCGAACTGCTCAACCTGCGGCCCTTCGCCGGCCCGTCCGGGGTGGTGGCCCGCGCCGCCGCCCGGCTGGTGCTGATGTCCCGGGGGTTCGACCCGCGTGGCCTGGTCGCCGTCGACGTCGGCCACCGGGAACGGCAACCCGAGTACGTCGGCGCGGCCGGTGCCTTCGCCACCGGCACCCCCGACGGTCTGCGCTCCTGGCTGCGGCACTACCTGAGCGCCGTCGAGGTCGGCGCGGACCAGCTCACCGTCGTCGGCGACGAGATCATCGCCGCCGCCTGACCGGTGCCGTCCACGCACCCGACCCGTCCGGTGCCGGGTGCACGGTCAGTCCCGGCGGGTGGCCCGGTTCACCCGGGAGCGCAGCGCCCGCCGGGCGACCGGTCCGAGGTCGTCGACGATCTCGATGAGCACGGCGAGCTGGTCGAGTGCCGACATCGCCTGCTGCGCGCCCGCCCGGTCCACCCCGTCGTACAGTTCCAGCCCGACGAACGCGGCGCAGACGGCCCGGGACAGGCCGGGCACGTCCGCGATCTCGGCGAACGGTGAACCGGCGAGCAGCCGGCGTAGCACCGACTCGATCTCGTCCACCCAGAGCTTCAGCGCGGCGGCGGTGGGCGCGGCCAGCCGCTCGTCGGTCTGCGCCCCGGCCAGCAGCTGGGCCAGGAAGGAGACGTTGCCCAGCTCGCGTTCCTGCTCGTGCAGCTCCTGCCCGACGGCGAGCAGTTCCCGCAGCGAGCCCACCCCGGCCAGCCGGGCCGACCAGTGCCCGAGCCGGTCGGCGGTGCTGGCCCGGCAGGCCGCCGTCAGCAGGTCGTCGACCGTGCCGAAGTGGTAGAAGACCAGCGCCTGGTTCACCCCGGCGGCGGCGGCGATGGTGCGGGCGGACACGCCGGCGATGCCGTGCGTACGGATGGCGGTGATGGCGCCGTCCAGGAGGCGCTGCTTGGTGCCGGACATCGTCCTCCTCGTGGGCCCGCCGGATGCGGTGGTGTGATCATCGCATCGGTCACCAGCTGCGCCAGCCAGCCGACCCCGGGCAGCCGCAGGATCCAGCCGACCACCGCCCAGCCGAGGTGCAGGTGCCCGAGGGCGCGGGCGACGGCGGCCACCCCCCGTTCCGACCGGCCGTCGCCGTCGGTGTACGCCGCCCGCCACAGCACCCCCTCGGCTGCGGCGGCGGGACGGACCAGCAGGCCCACCGGGCGGCGACGGGCAACGAACCGCCAGGTCGCGGCGCACGGACCGCAGGCGTCGTCGAGGAACAGGACCGCCGCCGGCCCCACGTGGTACGGCCGCCGACGCGGCCACCAGTCCCGGACCTGCCGCCGGTACGCGCGCCACGCCCCGCCGTGCCGGTCGGCCAGGTCGTGTTCCTCGTGCGGGCGGGCCACCGCCACGCTGAAGGCGACCGCCACCGCCGCCGCCAGCACCAGCGCGGAACTGCGGGTGAGCGCGGCGGTGAGCAGCAGCAGGGCCACGGCGGCGGTCTGCATCGGGTTGGCCAGGTAGGCGTACGGCCCGGTGGTGACCAGCCGTACGGGCGGGTCCCACGGGTACGGCGTGCCGCCACCGTGGGTGACGAACTCGCGGACCGCGGCGAGCGCCGGGGCGGCCAGCACCAGCGCCACCTGGGCGAGGAGCAGCAGGACGGGCCGGGGCAGCCCGGTCACCGCCGCCCACGACCCGTCGCCGACCTCGAAGGCCAGGCTGGGGACGAGCCACAGCAGCAGGGCGGTGAAGACCCCGACCTGGAGCAGCGTGCGCGCCGCCAGGTGCCGCCGGTCGGCACACCAGCGGCCGAGCAGTTGCGCCGGCAGGGCCACCACGAGCAGCCCGACCAGCTCCCCGACCAGCCAGTGCGGGCCGAGCCGGACCAGCGGGTGCAGCGCCGGCATGGCCACCGCGTCGACCCAGAGCAGCAGGCCCAGCGCCACCGGCACCGGGAGGGCCCGGCGTAGCAGCACGGGCAGCGGACCCCAGAGCGCGGCCCAGCCGATCCACAGGTCGACCGGCATCCCCCGGTAGCTTCCCCGGACCGGGGCGAACGTGTACCAGCCGGTGCGCCGGGCCACCTCGTCGAGGGCGGCGATGCCGGTGCCGGCGGCGAGGAAGGCCAGCAGCGCCGCCGCCCGGCCGGAGCGGCTCCGGTCGACCCGGGCGGCGGCGAGCACGGCCAGCAACGGCACCGCCAGGCTGAGGTAACGGGCGGCGATCATCGCAATGCCATCATGTCCAGCAGGTGTCCCGTCCCCGCGCCGAGCAGGACCTGCTGGATCGGCCCGAAGTACCAGGAGGGGTCGAGCCCCCGGGTGTAGTCCACCCGGATGCGTACCTCGGTGTGCCCCTCGTCGACGGCCCGCCAGCTCAGCGTGGCGTGCCGCCACCGGAACCAGCGCGCGGTGATCGAGCTGTCCTCGACGAACCGGAATCCGACCCGCTGCCCGCCCACCGTCTCCACCTCGGCGAGGAGGTGACCGCCGGGGCCGTGCGCGCTGCCGTGGTAGCCGAACATCCACCTGTCACCCGAGTCGAGCCCGTCCCCGCTGACCTGGCCCGGGGTGGGCACGCCGAGCAGCCGCAGCGGCACCGAGCGCACCGGTACGGGGCGGGGACCGGCGGCGAGCCGGGCGGCCACCTGGTCGGCCGGCAGGGCCACCACCCGGACCACCTCGACGGACTGGTCGGGTGCCAGCCGGGGGGCCGGCCCGCTGCCCTCCAGCCCCGGCAGGAGCAGCAACGGCACCGCGAGGACGGCGTACGAGCGGGAGGCGTCGCGCAGCGCGCGGATCAGGGCGGTGGTCCCGTGGGACACCGCGTAGACCAGTGGGGCGGCGAGGATGACGCAGACCGCCCCCTCGTGCAGCGCGACCGCCGCCAGCAGCAGGGCGACCGTGGTGACCACGAAGACCCGGCCGTGGGCGGTGCGGCCGGGCAGCAGGGCGAGCGCGGCGGCGAGGGCCGTCGGGAGCAGCACGAAGAGCAGGGCGCTGTCGGCCCGCCCGTCGTGCACGGTGGCGACGAACACCACCATGCCGAACGCCGAGATCAGGCCGGCGAGCACCCAGTTCGCGGCGGTCCGTCGGGGCGGCGGTCGATCCGGCTCGTTCATCACTACCTCCCGTTTTTGAGCACCTGCTCAAAAACGAGCATAGGCCGATTTGAGCGATCGCTCAATCGGGGGTACGCGGAGGGGGTGCCGGGTGGCCCGGGTTGGGTCGCGGTGGGTCAGGAGGCCCGAAGGGCCGGAGTCGTCAGGCGGCCTGGACGGCGCGGGTGCGGCGGTGCCGGCCGTACCAGGCGATGCCGATCGCCACCCCGACGCCGACGCCGAGCGCCGCCGCGGCCACCGGGACCGCCGGCCGCTCCCGCAGCCGCCGGCCCAGCGGGATCGGGTGCCGGAACTCCAGCACCGGCCAGGCGTTCTCCACCGCGAGCCGGCGCAGCGCCCGGTCCGGATTGACCACGCTCGGATGCCCCACGCACTCCAGCAACGGCCGGTCACTGTACGAGTCGGAATAGGCGTACGAGTCGGCCAGGTCGTACCCCCGGGCGGCGGCCAGCTCGTTGACCGCCTCGACCTTGCTCGGACCGGCCGCGTAGAACTCCACCTCGCCGCTGTAGCGGCCGTCCTGCACGCTCATCCGGGTGGCGATCACGTCGGTCACCCCGAGCAGCGCGCCGATCGGGCGGACCATCTCCTCACCGGAGGCGGAGACCAGCACCACGTCCCGGCCGGCCGCCTGGTGCTCCTCGATCAGCGCGGCGGCCTCGGCGTACACGTAGGGGTTGATCAGCTCGTGGAGCGTCTCCGCGACGATCTGACGGACCTGTTCCACCCGCCAACCCTTGCAGAGTGCGGCGAGATAGTCCCTGGTCCTGGCCATGGTCTGCTCGTCGGTGCCGCCCAGCCGGAACATCAGCTGCGCGTACGCCGACTTCACGACGTCCCGTCGTGTGATCAGCCCGTCCCGGTAGAACGGCCGACCGAATGCCAAGGCGCTCGACTTGGCGATGACGGTCTTGTCCAGATCGAAGAAAGCGGCACTTCGGCCCACGGCGCGCAAGTCTAGTCCGATGCTCTAGGGTCGGCGGGTGCCCTGGGGTCAATACCCCACCCGACCTGCGGGAGCATTCCGACCACGAATGCTCAACGTGATCGCAGTCACACGCTCCGATCATAATTTCGCAATGAGTGGGGTCGACAACACTCGACGTGAACAGTCCGCTCGGGCAGACTTGTCCGCACGACAACGATTCATGTCGCGGAAAGCTGAGGGACCCTCGGCGGTCGCACCCCCCGTGACCGCCGGGCCGGTTCGGCTCAACCCCCCCGGAGCCGAACCCTCCGACGACCCCCGTCTCCCCCCGACGGGGGTCGTCCCTTTTCGAGGGGGTGACTGACCGGCCGGGAAGAAACAGCCCCACCCCCTGTTGCGGGAACGGGGCGCGGGGCTGCTTTGCTAGCGAATCGTCGCTCCTGTCGTGGTGGCGAATCCGGTCACGACGACAGCGACTACGGGGTCGGGCTCCGGCGCGTACGCCGGGTCGACGCGGCCGTGGCCCTCGTCGCCCCCGCTGTCCGGCCCTTCAAAGTCCCGGCCCCGACGGGTTACAGTCAAGCCGACTCCTTCCGTTGCGCGCGGTCGGGTCGAATGCGGCGTCCGGTTGCAGCCGGGCGCCGCTGTGCTGTGGCGGCGCTGTGCCGATCGACCGGTCAAGCATCCCGCGTGCGGCGGCATAGCACAAGGTCTGCGATTTGTCTGTCAGGTGGCTGACAGTCGGTCCACCGAAGAGGCCCTGCTCAGCGGCTGTCCGCAGGAGACGCGGAAGCGGGCGACCGGGTTACCGCACGACCGCCCGCATCGTCGTCCGGGCGGGCAGGAAACAGGCCAGCGCGCGGCCGTGCCGGTCGGTGACCACCCACGGGTGCCCCACGTACGTCTGCTGGCGGTAGGACCGGCCGGCGTCGAGCACCTTGTACTGCCGGCGCTGCCCCTGGTAGTCGAGCCAGTAGACGACGACCCGCGAACTGCGGGCGTTGACGAACTCGATGTACGTCGAGGGACCGTTCGAACTGGACCGCAGCGAGTGTTCCTGCCAGCCCGGCAGCGCGGTCAACTCGGCCGGTCCGGGCGGGTTCGTCGGCGGCTTCGGCGTGGGGCGGGGCGCGCTGGTCGTCGGGGCCGGCCGGGGTGGCGTGGTGGTCGCGGCGGGGCGGGACGTCGTACCCGTGGCGGGTCGGTGTGGCTGGCGGGGCGGTGCCGGGGGCGGCGCGACCGGGGTCGCGGCGCGGGTGGCCAGCGAGGCCGGGGCGCGCGAGTAGTCGGCGACCGGGGTGGGGCTCTCCACGGCCGCGAGATCCGGGCGGTCGGCGATCCACGAGGGCGTCATCGGCAGGGCGGCATCGTCCCGCTTCGGCCCGGACCACAGTGGTGACAGAGCCAGGACGAGGCTGGTGACCAGGCCGAACGCCACTCCGGCCAACAGCAGGGTCCGTCCGATGCCGGCGGGTTCGACGGCGTGCACGGGGGACGGCAACGGGTCGCCCGGTGACCCGGAAGCCGGGACGTCGATCAGATGCCGACCGGCCGGGGGGACGAGGTACGGCGGCAGCGTCTGGCGGTACCGGGGTGCCGGCAGCCAGCCACCGATGCGCAGGGTGGGGGGTGTTTCGTCGGATGAGTCGGCCATGGCCCCGTTTCCGAGAGCGGCGGATGCCACCTTCGCGGTGGCGGTCACGATTATCGGCGTACGACGCGGTATGCCGTCAATCACTCGGGCGGGGTGAACGGGACATTTTTTCGCGTTCCTCCTCGGGACGGCACCGGTGATGCCGGCGTCGTTCGGCCGTCCCGGCCCGCCGGGCGGCGCGCTGAAGATGCCTCCGGTGCTGGTCAACCCCCTCCGACCGGGTCGACGGAGGCGTCGAAAGGGCGACCGGGGAGACCCCGACGGCCAGCGGGGCCCGCGATTCCACCACCGACGCGGCATAACAGATCACCGGCGGTGCCGGGGGTTGTCCACAGCCCGTCCCGTTGTCCACAGGTGAGGCGGCGCGGACGGCACGGAGGGGATACGACGGCGCAGGGTCTGTCCCAGCAACCCCGAGCGCTGGAGGCCGTGATGCCACCCCGTACCTCCCTTCCGCCGTACCGACGACTGCCGCTGCTGGTCACCGCCGACGGTGACCTCCTCGACGAGTTGCTGCGGCTCGCCGCAGCGGGCGGCACCGAGGTGGAGGTGGCTGCCGATCCCGCCGCCGCCCGGTCCCGCTGGCTCCCCGCGCCCCTGGTCCTCGTCGGCAACGACCAGGCCCAGGCCTGCCTGCGGGCCCGGTTGCCCCGACGGCCCCGGACGGTGCTGGTCGGACGGTCGGGGGAACTCGACCCGGGCTGGGAGATCGCCGAGTTGATCGGTGCCGAGCACGTCGCCACCCTGCCTGCCGCCGAACCGTGGCTGGTCGACCGGTTCACCGAGTGCGCGCCCGGCGGCGAACCGGCGACCCCGGCCCGAACGGTCGCCGTGCTCGGCGGCCGGGGAGGGGCCGGGGCGAGCGTCCTCGCAGGTGGCCTGGCTGTCACCGCCGCCCGCGCCCACCTGCGGACCCTGCTGGTCGACGCGGACCCGCTCGGCGGTGGGCTCGACCTGGTGCTCGGCTGGGAGGACCTGGACGGGCTGCGCTGGCCGTCGCTCACCGACGCCGACGGTCGGGTCGACGCGCCCGCCCTGGTCCGCGCCCTGCCGCACCGGGGCGACCTGGTCGTCCTCTCCTGGGACCGGGGCGAGCCGCTGGCCCTGCCCGCCCCGGCGATGGCCGCCACCCTCGACGCCGCCCGCCGGGGCCGGGACTTCGTCGTCGTCGACCTGCCACGCCAGCTCGACGACGCGGCCGTGCTCGCCCTCCAGGCCGCCGACCAGGCGTACGTGGTGGTGCCCGCCGAGCTGCGGGCGACCGCTGCGGCGGCCCGGGTGGTCGCGGCGACGGCCCCGCACTGCGCCGCCCTGGGGGTGATCGTCCGGGGTCCCGCTCCGGGCCGGCTGCGGGCGGCCGAGGTGGCCCGTGCCCTCGGGCTGCCGCTCGCCGGCACGCTGCGCCCCGAACCGGCCCTGTGCCGGGGGCTGGAACGCGGCGAGGCACCGGCCGCCGCCGGTCGGGGACCGCTCGCCGCGCTCTGCCGCCACCTGGTCACCGAACTGACCGGGCTGCCCGTGCCGGGTGCGGCGTGACCGGGCGGCCCGAGGAGTTCGCCGCCCGGGTCCGGCAGCGGATGGCCGACACGACGACGCCGGTCACCCCGGCGGCGATCGTCTCCGCCGTACGCGCCGAACCGTCCGCCGCCGTCCTCGGTGACACCGCCGTGCTGCGGATCGCCGACCGGGTGCACGACGACCTGGTGGGTGCCGGGCCGCTCGCCCCGCTGCTCGCCGATCCCGAGGTGACCGACGTGCTCGTGAACGGGCTCCGGGTCTGGGTCGACCGGGGTGCCGGGCTGCACCAGGTGGCGGTGCCGCTCGGCACGGTCGACGACGTACGCCGGCTGGCCCAACGGCTCACCGCCGCCGCCGGGCGTCGGCTCGACGACGGCTCGCCCTGCGCGGACGCCCGACTGCCCGACGGTACGCGTCTGCACGCCGTGCTGCCTCCGGTGGCGACCGACGGACCCTACCTGTCGCTGCGCACCTTCCGGCACCGGCCGTTCACCCTGGACGAACTGGTCCAGCAGGGCACCGTGCCGCAGCCGGTGGCCCCGGTGCTCGCTGCGGTGGTGGCCGCCCGGCTGGCCTACCTGGTCACCGGCGGCACCGGCTCGGGCAAGACCACCCTTCTCAACACCATGCTCGGCCTGGTGCCGACGACGGAACGCATCGTGCTGGTCGAGGACGCGGCCGAACTGCACCCGGTGCACCCGCACGTGGTGGGTCTCCAGGCCCGGACGGCCAATGTGGAGGGCGCGGGCGTGATCGGGTTGAGCGAGCTGGTCCGGCAGGCGCTGCGGATGCGTCCCGACCGGCTGGTCGTCGGTGAGTGCCGGGGTGCCGAGGTGGTCGATCTGTTGGCCGCGCTCAACACCGGGCACGACGGAGGAGCGGGCACCCTGCACGCCAACACCCCGGCCGACGTGCCGGCCCGGCTGGAGGCGCTCGGGTTGCTCGGCGGACTGCCCCGGGCGGCGCTGCACGCGCAGGTCACCGCCGCCCTTCAGGTGCTGGTCCAGGTGCGTCGGGGCCCCGACGGCCGGCTGCTGGAGTCGATCTGTCTGCTGCTGGCCGAGGGCCCCGACCGGCTGGTGTCGGTGGTACCCGCCTGGGTACGCGGGCAGGGCGTCGGCCCGGCCGGGTCCGCTCTCGCGATCCTGCTCCGCGATCGGGGAGTTCCTGTCCCGCCCCTGCTGCGGGCACCCCGACCTGGTCCGACGGAGCGGGCATGACGCCGCCGTTGTGGCTGGTCGCAATCCTCCTGACCGGTGCGGCCCTGGTGGTCGCCTGGCCGGTACGCAGCAGTCGACGCCGACGCCACAGCGTGCTCCCCGCACCGCGACGCCCCGGGCCGGAGCCCGGCGCCCCCCACCGGTCGGCCCCCGGGCGACGACTCCTGCACCGGCTGGTGTCCGGTCCGCCGAGGCGGGCCCTGCTGCTGGCCGGTCTCGTCGGTGCCGGTACGGGTGGCCTCGCCGCCGGGCCGGTCGCCGCCGTCCTCCTGGCCGGCTACGGGATGCTCGGGGCGCGTGCCGTGCACCGGCGGCGGCTGGCCGGGCAGGTCGGCCGGGAACGACGCCACCACCTGGACCGGCTGGGGGCGCTCGCCGCCGACCTGCGGGCCGGCCTGCCCGTCCCCGGTGACACCGCGCCGAACCAGGAACCCGGAGCGGCGCGACCGGACGACGACCCCGCCGGGACGGACCGGCTCGCCCGGCTGACCCGGTCGGCGGTCCGGCTCGCCGACCGGACCGGAGCGCCCCTTGCCGAACTCCTGGAACGCGTCGAGGCCGACGCGCGGGCGTTCGACCGGGGACTGGCCGGGGCCGCCGCCCAGGCGGCCGGGGCCAACGCCACCGCGCTGCTGCTGGCCGCGCTTCCGCTCGGTGGCATCGCCCTCGGCTACGGCATCGGCGTCGATCCGCTGGCGGTGCTGCTGCACACCCCGGTCGGTGCCGGGTGTGCCCTCGTCGCGATGGGCCTTCAGGCCGGCGGGTTGCTCTGGGCCGAGCGGCTGGGTGCCGTCCCCGGCGGGGGCGGGTGATGTCCCCGGCGCACCTGTCGGCCGGTTGCCTGGTCCTGGCCGCGCTGCTGGTCGCGGTACGCGGCAACCGGGCCGGCCGGCGGTGGAACGTCCTGACCGGCCGGCGCGCCGACCGGAGCCGGCCGGGCTGGTGGCCGGACCGGACACGACTCGGGGCCGTCCTGGCGGGCCTGGCGGTCCTGCTGCTGGTGGGCGGTTGGCCCGGGGTGCTGGGCGGTGCGGTGACCGCCCCGGTGGCGGACCGGTTGCTGCGCCGGATCACCCCGCCTGCGGTACGGGAGCGTCGGTTGCGGGAGGCCGCCGACCTGCCGCTCGCCGCTGACCTGCTGGCGGCGGCGATGCGGGCCGGCGCACCGGTCGACCGGTCGGTGCTCGCGGTGGCCGACGCGTTGGACGGCCCACTGGCCGCCCGACTCGCTCGGATCGGGCGGACGCTGCTGCTCGGAGGTGAACCGTCGGAGGCGTGGGCACACCTGGCACCGGTGCCCGGGGCGGACCGGGTGGTGGCCGCCGCACTGCGCTCGTCCCGCAGCGGCGCGGCGTTGGCCGGTGCCCTCAGCCGCGTCGCCGACGACCTGCGGGCCGACCGCTCCACGGCGGCGGAGGCGTCCGCCCGACGGGCCGGCGTGCTGATCGTGTTGCCGCTGGGCCTGTGCTTCCTGCCGGCCTTCATTCTCGCCGGCCTGGTGCCGGTGATCGTCGCCGTCCTCGGCGACGTGCTGTGACCCAACATCGAGAAAGGAACGAGCGATGCGCAAACTCCTCACCCGGCTGCGCGGGGACGCGGGGATGAACACCGCCGAGTACGCCGTGGGCACTCTCGCCGCCGTCGCCTTCGCGGGCATCCTGCTCAAGGTGCTCACCTCGGGCAACGTGCAGTCGGCGCTGACGGCCGTCATCGACCGGGCGTTGAAGTGAGACCGCGCCGGCCGGCCGGTCGGGACCGGGGCTCGTTCACCGCCGAACTGGCGACCGGCCTGCCGGCGCTGCTTCTGCTCCTGTTCGCCGGAATCACCGCCGTCGACGCGGTCACCACGAAGGCGGCCTGCCTGGACGCGGCCCGGGAGGCGGCGCTCGCCGCCTCCCGGGGCGAGGACGGGACCGACGCGGGCACCCGGATCGCACCCGAGTCGGCGGTCGTCTCGATCGCGGTCCACGAGGGGCGGGTCATCGCGACGGTCCGCGCCCCCGTCCGTGCGCTCGGTGCCCGGCTGCCCCGACTCACCGTCAGGGCCGACACGGTCGCCGCCGTCGAACCCGGCGCGCCACAGCCCGGAACACCGGAACTGGGCACACGGGAGTTGGGCACACCGGAGGCGGGTGCACCGGAACCGGGCCCACCGCGACCGGACGCACCCCAGCCAGGCACACCGCAACCTGGCGCACCGGAACCGGACGCGTCATCCCCGGACACGCCCGCTCCGGGCGGACCCGGGGAGGGCAGGCCGGGAACCGGCTCGTGAACCGCGAATGCCGGCCCGAGCACGCGACCCGCCGGGCCAGGGTGACGGGTCCCGAGGGGATGGTGCCCGAGGGGATGGGGCCCGGTGGCGTCGCCGACCGGGGTGGGGCCACCGTGCTGCTGCTCGCCATCGGCCTGGTCTTCGTGCTGGTCGGGCTGTTCGGGGCGGCGATCGGCGCGGCCCGACTGGCGCGGCACCAGGCCCGGGTCGCCGCCGACTTCGGTGCCCTGGCGGGGGCCGGCGCGGTGCCGCAGGGTGCCGGCGCGGCCTGTGCGACCGCCGACGAGTTCGTCCGCGTCAACGCCGCCCGGCTGGTCACCTGCCGGGCGGACGGGCTCGACGTGGTGGTGACGGTCGAGGTTGCGGTCACCCCGCTACCGGGGCTGCGGCGGCACGCCACCGCCACCGCCCGCGCCGGCCCGGTCCGGAGCTGACCTGCCGGAGCGCCGGCCC
>NZ_JACGMO010000125.1:0-23201 GCF_015354745.1 Micromonospora sp. S-DT3-3-22 | reverse complement strand
TGGCGGCGTTCCGGGCCGCCCGGGGCGCGGCGGCACCCGGGCCCGCCCCGGCCGTCCGGCGGCGTCCCCGGCTGACCACCGGCGTGGTGGCCTGGATCGCCGGACTGGCCGCCACCGCCACCGCCGGGGTGGCCTTCGCCGCCGTGACCCTCGACCGTCCCGCCGAGCGGGCACCCGGACCCGTCCCGTCCGTCACCGGGACCGGATCGGCCCCGCCGTCCCCGCACCGGTCCGAGCCGTCCCGGCAGAGCCCGTCGCGACGGCCCGGCGGCACCGCGCCCGGCGGTGGCCCCTCGGTGCCCCCCGCGCCGCCCGGTCCGGGTGGGCCGGCGAACGCCGGCAAGCTGGTCGGGCAGTGCCGGGCGTACCTGGCCAAGCCGCCCCCGCAGCGGGCGAAGGCGTTGACCAAGCCGGGCTACGCCGACCTGGTGGCCGCCGCGGGCGGGGCCGACCGGGTGGAGGCGTACTGCCGCACCCTGGTCCCGCAGCGATCGCCCTCCGGTCCGCCCGGCGGCACCGGCGGGCCACCCGCCGCCACCGGCGGTCCGGCCGGCCCCGGTGGTGGGCACGGCCGTAAGAACTAGTCGAAAAGGCTTCACAATTATTTCTTCCCGTCGGGTCTGCGGGATCGGTCCCTGAGACAGAAGATGGAGGACGGGCCGGCCCACGGCGGCCCTGCCCACCGGCCGGCATGGCCGGACCCTGCGTCGGGAGGGGGACCTTCTCGTGGTGACGTCGCCGGGGCTTGACCGGTCGACCGTGCTCGGCGAGGTTGCCGGGGCGGCCGGGCACCTGGCCCGCATCTGCTTCAAGACCGGGCCACCCACCCTCACCGGCGTCGAACTGGAATGGACCGTCCACGACGCCGCCGACCCCGCCCGGCCACTGGACCGGGCGCGGCTACGAGCGGCACTCGGGCCCCACAGCCCACCCACCCTGGACGACACCGGCCCGGCCCGCCCCCTGCGGCACGGCAGCACCGTGACCGTCGAGCCGGGCGGCCAGGTGGAGGTGTCCACCGCGCCGCGATCCTCGGTCGCCGCGCTGGTCTCGGCCACCCAGGCCGACATCGACGAACTTGACGCCCTGCTCGCCCGTGCCGGACTGGTGCGCGGGCGGACCGGCATCGACCCGTGGCGGGCCCCCCGCCCGGTGGTCGACACCCCGCGCTACCGCGCCATGCGCTGCGTCTTCGACCGGCGCGGCCCGGCCGGGCAGACCATGATGTACAGCACCGCCGGCCTCCAGGTCTGCCTCGACGTCGGCCCGGCCGCCGGCCTGGCCGAGCGTTGGGCGGCGGTGCACGCCATCGGCCCACCACTGGTGGCGGCCTTCGCCACCGCCGACCGGCACGCCGGCCGGCCCACCGGCTGGGCGTCCGCCCGGATGGCCGCCTGGCTGGACATCGACCCGGCCCGCACCGGCCCGGTCTGGTCGGCGCAGCACCCGGACCGGGACCCGGTCGCCGCCTGGACGGAGTACGTCCTCGCCGCACCACTGCTCTGCCTGCGCCACGCCGGCCCCGACTGGACACCCCCGCCCGGGGTCACGTTCGCCGACTGGATCGCCGGGGCGCTGCCCGACCCGCCCACCACCGACGACCTGGAATACCACGTCAGCACCCTCTTCCCACCGGTGCGTCCGCGCGGCTACCTGGAGGTCCGCTACCTCGACGCGCAACCCGGCCGGGACTGGACGCTTCCCCTGGCCGTGCTGACCGCGCTGCTGGGCGACGACCGGACGGTGCGGGCGGCCCGCACGATCGCCGCGCCGGTGGCCGACCGCTGGCGCACCGCCGCCCGGCGGGGGCTGGCCGACCCGGCCCTGGCCGGGGCCGCCGTGGCCCTGCTCGACCTGGCCCGGGAGACGCTGCCGACGCTGGACCTGCCGTCCGAGACCCACGACGAGATCGACCGCGGGATCCGCCGACGGATCGCCGCCGCGGAGAGGGGAGACCGGTGACCACCACCGAACAACCGGGCGCGCAGGCCGAGCCGCTGCGCAGCCGGATCGCCGCCGAACTGGCCCGGACCCGGGCCCGTACCGACGCGTTGACCAGCGCGGTCGACGACGACGACCTGGTCCGGCAGCACTCGACGCTGATGTCCCCCCTGGTCTGGGACCTGGCCCACGTGGGCAACCAGGAGGAACTGTGGCTGGTCCGCGACGTCGGCGGGCGGGAGCCGGTGCGGCGGGACATCGACGACCTGTACGACGCGTTCAAACAGCCCCGCAAGGACCGCCCCGCCCTGCCGCTGCTGCCCCCGGCCGAGGCGCGGGCCTACGTGGCGACCGTGCGGGACAAGGTGCACGACCTGCTCGACGGGGTCCGGTTCACCGAGCGGCCGCTGGTCGCCGACGGCTTCGTCTTCGGCATGATCGTGCAGCACGAGCAGCAGCACGACGAGACCATGCTCGCCACCCACCAGCTGCGCTCCGGGCCACCGGTGCTCGACGCGCCCCCGCCCCCCGAGCCCCGGGCCCGGGTCGCCGCCGAGGTGCTGGTGCCGGCGGGGCCGTTCACCATGGGCACCTCGACCGACCCGTGGGCGCTGGACAACGAACGCCCGGCGCACACCGTCGACCTGCCCGCGTACGTCATCGACGCGACGCCGGTCACCAACGGGGCGTACCGGGAGTTCCTCGCCGACGGCGGGTACGACGACCCGCGCTGGTGGAGCGCGGCCGGCTGGCGGCACCGCACCGAGGCCGGGCTGACCGCGCCGATGCACTGGCGACGCGACGGCGACGGCTGGGCGTACCAGCGGTTCGGCCGGTGGGCACCGGTCCGCGACGACGAGCCGGTGGTGCACGTCTGCTGGCACGAGGCGCAGGCGTACGCGCGCTGGGCCGGCAAGCGGCTGCCCACCGAGGCGGAGTGGGAGAAGGCGGCCCGCTGGGACCCGGCGACCGGCCGGTCCCGGCGCTGGCCGTGGGGTGACGACGAGCCGACCGCCGAGCACGCCAACCTGGGGCAGCGGCACCTGTGGCCGGCGCCGGTCGGGGCCTACCCGGCGGGCGCCTCGCCGCTCGGCGTGCACCAGTTGATCGGCGACGTCTGGGAGTGGACGGCGAGCCCCTTCCACGGCCATCCCGGCTTCGCCGTCTTCCCCTACCGGGAGTATTCGGAGGTGTTCTTCGGCGGCGACTACCGGGTGCTGCGCGGTGGCTCGTTCGGCACCGACCGGGCGGCCTGCCGGGGCACCTTCCGCAACTGGGACCACCCGATCCGGCGGCAGATCTTCAGCGGTTTCCGCTGCGCCCGTGACGCCCGGCCCGAGGAGGCCCACGGGTGAGAGGCGGCGTCGCCTGATGTGCCGGCACCTGGCGTACCTCGGCCCCCCGGTGACCCTGCGGTCGCTGCTGTACGACCCGCCGCACTCGCTGGTCCGGCAGTCCTGGGCCCCTCGGGACATGCGCGGCGGCGGCACGGTCAACGCCGACGGCTTCGGCGTCGGCTGGTACCCCGGCGGCGGGGAGGGGCGCGACGCAACCCCCGTGCGGTACCGGCGGGCCGGCCCGATCTGGTCCGACCCGACGCTGCCCGAGCTGGCCGCTGTCACCACCTCCGGCGCGGTGCTGGCGGCGGTGCGCTCCGGCACGGTCGGCATGCCGGTGCAGGAGAGCGCCGCCGCGCCCTTCGCCGAGGGGCGGTGGCTGTTCAGCCACAACGGGGTGGTGCGCGGCTGGCCGGACTCGGTCGTCGGGCCGGCCGGCGGCCTGCCGGTGCGGGACCTGCTCACCCTCGACGCGCCGACCGACTCGGCGCTGCTGTGGGCGCTGGTCCGGCACCGGCTGCGGGCCGGCGCGCCGCCGACCGAGGCGGTCACCGCGACCGTCCGGGAGGTGGCCGCCTCGGCCCCGGGATCACGGCTGAACCTGCTGCTCACCGACGGTGTGTCGGTGGTGGCGAGCGTGTGGGGGCACGCGCTGTCGGTGCGCGCCGACGACGGCACGGCGCTGCTGGCCTCCGAGCCGGTGGACGACGCGCCCGGCTGGCGGGAGGTGCCCGACCGGCGGTGGGTCCGGGCGGGACCGGACGGCGTGCACGTCGGCGAGCTGGATTGACCGGAGGAACAGCACCTTTTCGGTACAGGAGAGGACGACATGAGCGCGGAACCGCTGGAGATCTACCTGGAGGAACGGGACCTCGACCGGGCGCTGCGGTCCGACGTCCGGACCGGGTTGGCCGCCGACCCCAAGTGGCTGCCCCCGAAGTGGTTCTACGACGCCCGGGGCAGCGAGTTGTTCGAGGAGATCACCCGGCTGCCGGAGTACTACCCGACCCGGGCGGAGCGGGCGGTGCTGGCCGTCCGGGCGCCCGACATCGCGGCGGCGACCGGGGCGAAGACGCTGATCGAGCTGGGCTCCGGTTCGTCGGAGAAGACCCGGCTGCTGCTGGACGCGTTCACCCGGCACGGCGGGCTGGGCACCTTCGTGCCGCTGGACGTGTCGGTGAGCGCGCTGCGGCAGTCCACCGCGCAGATCGCCACCGACTATCCGGCGCTGCGGGTACGCGGCATCGTCGGCGACTTCACCCGGCAACTCGACCGGCTGCCGACCGGTGGCCGCCGGTTGGTGGTCTTCCTGGGCGGCACCATCGGCAACCTGGTGCCGGCCGAGCGGGCCGACTTCCTGGCCGCCATGCGCGCCGCCCTGGAGCCGGGCGACCACCTGCTCATCGGCACCGACCTGGTCAAGGACCCGGCGGTGATCGTCCCGGCGTACGACGACGCGGCCGGGGTGACCGCCGAGTTCAACCGCAACGTGCTGCGGGTGATCAACCGGGAGCTTGCCGCCGACTTCGATCCGGACGCGTTCGCCCACGTCGCCCACTGGGACCCGGCGCAGGAGTGGATCGAGATGCGGCTGCGGGCCCGACGCCCGATGCGGGTCCGCGTCGACGCGCTCGACCTGACCGTCGACTTCGCCGCCGACGAGGAGTTGCGTACGGAGGTGTCGGCGAAGTTCCGGCCGGCGGGGATCGGCGCGGAGTTGACGGCGGCCGGGTTCCTGCCGACGGAGTTCTGGACCGACCCGGACGACCTGTTCGGGGTGACCCTGGCCCGCGCGGCCTGACCGACCGCGCCGAGACCGCCGCCTGACCGACCGCGCCGCCGCCTGACCGACCGCGCCGGAACTGCCGCCGGCCGGTCCGCCGGGGCGCGACCGCCGGTGACGACACCGCCGGCCGGTGCGTCGGGGCGTCGACGGGCACCCTCCGGGGTGACGTGGCGCACCCGGCGCACCGGCCGGTCGGGCCGGTCGGTTAGGCTGGCGGCGCGAAGGGGAGTAGCCCCCAATGTCGTGGTCGACACACTGGTGCGTTCCGCACCCGGCCACGCGGCCCCACCAGCGGTGGGGCGGGCGAGACCTTCGACTCAGGCTGTCACACAGCCGGGTCGAGGTCGCCCCGTCACCTCCTCCCGGCCTGATCGGGAAGGTTCCTCATGGACGGTTTCCTCGTCGCGCTGGTCGTCAGCTTCGGCGTCATCTTCGTCGCCGAGCTGGGTGACAAGTCCCAGCTCATGGCGCTCACGTTCGCCACCCGGTTCAAGACGGTCCCGGTGCTGATCGGCATCACCGTCGCCACCGCGATCGTGCACCTGGCCTCGGTGGCGATCGGGGTCGGCCTGAACGCGGCCCTGCCCACCGGGTGGATCTCGCTGGTCGCCGGCCTGGCGTTCCTCGGCTTCGGCGCCTGGACGCTGCGCGGGGACAAACTCACCGAGGAGGAGAAGCGCAAGGCGGAGAAGACCGGCAAGTCCGCCATCGTCGCCGTCGGTGTCGCGTTCTTCCTGGCCGAGCTGGGCGACAAGACGATGCTCGCCACCATCACCCTGGCCACCAAGTACGGCTGGTTCGGCACCTGGCTCGGCTCGACGCTGGGCATGGTGGCCGCCGACGCCCTGGCGATCCTGGTCGGCCGGCTGCTCGGCCGGCACCTGCCGGAGCGGACCATCCGGTACGGCGCGGCGGTGCTCTTCGCCATCTGCGGCCTGTGGCTGATCCTGGAGGCGGTGCGGGAGCTGTCCTGACCTCCGACTAGCCGGGGTGCGGGCGGGTAACGCCACCCGGTGAGGGTGGACGAGCTGCTGCGCCACGGCGACGCGGTCGTGGTGGGGGTCGTGGAGACCATCGGCGCGACCGTCATCGTCGTCGGCGCGCTCTGGGCGGCGCTGCGGATCGTGGTCGAGGGGCTGCGGCACCGTAGCGCCGCCGTGTTCACCCCGATCCGGCTCTCCCTCGGCCGGTTCCTCACCCTCGGCCTGGAGTTCCAGCTGGCGGCGGACATCCTGCGGACCGCGGTGTCGCCGACCTTCGCCCAGCTCGGTCAGCTGGCCGCGATCGCCACCATCCGGACCGCGCTGAACGTCGTGCTGCGCCGGGAGATCGCCCAGGAGAAGCGGCAGGTGGCCGCCGGCCCGGACGCCGGTGACGGGGCGCGCCCCGACCCGCAGCCGGCCCCGGGCGGCGGCGGGAACCCCGGATGACCGACCTCGCGGTGCTGCTCGCCACCGTGGTGAGCGCGCTGGCCCTCGGTGTCGGCGGGGTGGTGCTGCTGACCGTCGGGTCCTGGCGGACGGCCCTGCGGGTCCTGCTCGACCTGCTGGTCGCGGCGGGCCTGCTGCGGCTGGCCGGCGGACCGGGGTGGCCGGCGCTGGCGTCGGCGGTCGCGGTCGTCGTGCTGCGCCGGATGCTGTGGTCCGGCCTCAACCCGGCGTCGCCCGCCGCGCCGCCGACTACCGACCCCCCGGCGTGGGTAAGCCGAGCACATCCCCACCGGGGGCAGCAGCACCTCCCCACCGGGGGCGGCAGGGCACGAACCGGATGTGACGGAAGGATTCCCCTATGAGCCGGCACGACGAGCCGAACGAGTACGGCTTCGCGGGCGGGGCCACCGCCCCGCAGCCCCCGCCGGGTGGCCGCTCCGACGAGCAGGACCGGGCCGAGGCGGTCGCGGTGCCGGGCGATGACCTGACCGGGTCGGTCACCGAGGCGCTGGAGGAGACCGAACCGGACGGGCGGGACGAGGCCGCCCGGCGTCACCGCTGACCGGTGACCACCGTCCGCCCGGCGGCTGCCGGGGACACCGGGCGGACGGTGGTGGGGTCAGCGTGGTGACGGCAGGGTGGACAACCGGGCGGTGCCGTCGACCGGGCCGAGGTGGTCGTCGCAGCACGCCGCCAACCGTTTGACCAGTTCCTCCGGGTCGCCGTACGGGTCGAGCCCGGCCAGTTCGGCGGGGTCCAGCGCGGGGACCCGGACGTGGGAGATGAGCGGGTGCAGCGGCCGGCTGTCGATCTCGTCGACGCCGAACAGGTCCTCGTGCAGCTTCTCCCCGGGGCGCAGGCCGGTGTAGACGATCTCCGGGGGCTGGGCCGCCTCGGCCGCCAGCCGCTGGGCCACCTCGGCGATGCGTACCGGCTCGCCCATGTCCAGCACCAGCGCCTCCCCGCCCCGGCCGACGACGGCGGCCTGGAGCACCAGGTGCACCGCCTCCTGCACGGTCATGAAGTACCGGGTCACGTCCGGGTGGGTCACGGTGATCGGCAGCCCGGCCCGGACCTGGGCCTGGAAGGCGGTGAGCACCGAACCCCGGCTGCTGAGCACGTTGCCGAAGCGGACGCTGAGGAACGCCCCGCCGTACCGGTCGGCGTAGTGCGCCGTCAGCCGCTCGGTGATCCGCTTGGAGTAGCCCAGGACGCTGATCGGGTTGGCCGCCTTGTCGGTGGAGATGTTCACGAACTCGGCGACGTCGCGGCACGCCTCCAGCACGTTCAGCGTGCCCTGGACGTTGGTCTTGACCGCCTCGCCCGGGTGCCGCTGCAACAGGGTGAGGTGTTTGAGGGCGGCGGCGTGGAAGACGATGTCGGGCCGCCGTTCGGCGATGATCCGGGCGATCCCGTCGGCGTCGCGGAGGTCGGCGAGGATCAGCTCCGGCCCGTCCAGCAGCGCCCGGCCGTGCAGGGACATCTGGAGCGCGTGCAGCGCCGACTCGTCCCGGTCGAGCATCATCAGCTCGCCGGGGTCGCAGCGGGCGATCTGCCGGCACAGCTCGGAGCCGATCGAGCCACCCGCCCCGGTGACCAGGACCCGGCGTCCGGCGAGCCCGTTGCGCTCCACGGGCAGGTCGGCGACCCGCTGGGCCCGCCCGAGAAGGTCGGTGAGTTGCAGGTCGCGGACGGCGTGCGCGGTGACCGGGCGGTCCAGCAGCTCGCGTACGGGCGGCAGCACCTTGAACGCGGCGCCGGCCTGGAGGGTGCGGCTGCGTACGTCACGCATCAGTTCGGCGTCCGAGCCGTTGATCGAGAAGATCACCGTGCCGGCCCGGGTGCTGCGGACGGCCTGGATCAGTTGCTCCCGGCCGCCGAGCACCCGTAGCCCGGCCACCCGCAGCCCCTGCCGCTCGGGGTCGTCGTCGAGCAGCCCCACCGGCAGGTATCCGCTGGTGGGGTCGCCGAGCAGTACCCGGACGAGGCGTTCGCTGGCCGCGTCGACCCCGTAGATCAGGGTCCGGTCGGCCGAGCGGGCCGGTCGGGCGTCGCGGTCGCGCCGCCACCGGTAGGTGACCCGGCCGGCCCCCATCAGCAGCAACGCCACGGCGGCGCCGAGGATCGGCACGCTGGCCGGGACGGGTCGTTCGGCCATCGGCAGCAGGGCGGCCAGCGCCACGGCGGCGGCCAGCGCCACGGTGCCGCCCAGGTCACGCGCCTCGCCGACGCTGCCCACCGGGTGCCGGCCCCGGGCGGTGAACCGGACCTGTTCGAGCGCCGCGTGGATCACCGCGCACACCCCGGCGGCGCCGAGGGCGAGGGCGCACTGCCGGGGGGTGATGCCGAACTCGTACCGGGCCCAGGAGGCGACCAGGAAACCCGCGCACCAGGAGGCGGTGTCGAGCGTTAGCAAGGACAGGGCCTTCGCGCGTCGCGTGACCCAGTCGCGTCGCTGGCTGGGGTCGTCGTCGGGCTGGGGGTCTACGTGATTCATTGGCGTCCTCTGCGTTTTGTTCCGTGATTGCGAGGATTCGGCACTGGCAAGCGGTTTGCATCGTATACGTTGTTTTTGCCACTTAAGGGGCTACTCGCAGCGTTTAGACACTCTCATGCGCTTATAGGAACCTAGGGAGACTTCGTGCTTTTTCACCAGCTGGCCGTTCCGCCGGAACGGAGGGCGTGATGGACGTCCGCACCTGCCTGCGCCTGGTCCGCCGACACTGGTGGATCGTCCTGGTCACGCTGATGCTGACGGTCGGCTCGGCGGCGCTGGTCACGGTCCGCACGGCGCCCCGTTACGTGGCCTCGGTGACCTTCTTCGTCACCGCCCCCAACCAGGGCGTGAGCAACGCCTACCAGGGCGAACTCTTCCTCCAGCAGCGTGTGAAGTCCTATGCCGACCTGCTGCGCAGCGACCGCCTGGCGCAGGCCGTGGTCGCCGACTCCGGCCTCGGCCTCACCGCCGACGACATCCAGCACCGGGTCGCCACCTCGACCGAGCCGGGCACCGTGCTGCTGCAGGCCAGCGTCACCGACACCGACCAGACCCGGGCGATGAAGGTCACCGAGGCCCTGTCGGCCAAGTTCGTCGAGCTGGTCAAGAAGATCGAGACCACGTCGGACGGCAAGGCCGGACCGACCCGGATCGAGGTGGTGGGCGGCCCCCGGGTCAGCGCCAGCCCGGTCTCCCCGCAGCCCAACCGCAACCTCGCCCTCGGCGTCCTGGTCGGGCTCCTGCTCGGCGTGGCGCTCGCCGTGCTGCGCGGCATGGTCGACGTGCGGCTGCGTGACGCCGCCGGCCTGCAACGGGCCACCGGCAGTCCGCTGCTCGGCGACATCCCGTTCGACCAGGGGGCCAAGGCGGCACCGCTGATCGTCGGCGAGGCGGCGACGTCGGCCCGGGCGGAGGCGGTCCGCAAGCTGCGGACCAACCTGCGCTTCGTGGACGTGCACGAGCCGGCCCGGGTGATCGCGGTGACCAGCGCGTTGCAGGGGGAGGGGAAGACCACCCTGTCCTGCAACCTGGCGATCGCGCTGGCCGAGGCGGGCTGGCGGGTGCTGCTGGTCGACGCCGACCTGCGCCGCCCCAAGGTCGCCGACTACCTCGGGGTCGACGGCGGCGTCGGGCTCACCGACGTGCTCGTCGGCGACGTCCAGGTCGGTGACGTGGTGCAGCGTTGGGGCGACAAGTCCCTGCTGGTGCTGCCCAGCGGCTCGACCCCGCCGAACCCGAGCGAGCTGCTGGGGTCCAAGGCGATGGCCGACCTGCTCCTCGCGCTGCGCGAGTCCGCCGACATCGTGGTGATCGACACCGCGCCGCTGCTGGCCGTCACCGACGGCGTGGTGGTGGCCGTGCAGGCCGACGGCGCGTTGCTCGTCACCCAGCAGGGGCGTACCTCACGCGCCCAGGCCGCCGCGGCGGCCCGGTCCCTGCACTCCGTGTCGGTGCGGCTGCTCGGGTGTGTGCTCAACATGGCCAAGGTGGCCCGCGCGGACGCCTACCAGTATGAGGCGTACCGGATCGCCACCACTTCGGGGACGTCGGTGCCGGCCGACCGGGCCACCGCCGCCCACCGCGACGAGGGGCTGCACCCCGTCGGCGACCGGACGCAGGAACTCACCCGGCTGCCGCGATGAGTGCCGCCGCCGGGCCGCCTGCGGGCGGGGCGGCGACGGCGGCCCGCGGACCCCGCGTGCCGGGGGCGGCGGTCCGCCGTCGCCCCCCGGCCCGGGACCGCGCCGGCCGGCCACCCGCCGACGGTACGCAGGGGGGAGCGCGGCGATGAGGGTCGGAATCCTGTCGTACCACTTCCCGCCGGAACCGGCCTTCATCCCCGGCAGCCTCGCCGAGGAGCTGGCCCGGCGCGGGCACGAGGTGCGGGTGCTGACCGGCTTCCCGGACTATCCCGGCGGCCACGTCTATCCCGGGTGGCGGCAGCGCTGGCGGCACCTGACCCACAGCGAGCGGCTAACGGTGCGGCGGGTGCCCCGCTACGCCGGCGGCGACGCCTCGCCCACCGCCCGGATGGCCGGCTATCTCTCCTTCGCCGGCAGCGCGGCGCTCGCCGGGCGGCGTTACCTGGCCGGCGTCGACGTGCTGTACGTCTTTCAGTTCCCCGCGACCAGCTTCGCCGTCGCCGGGCTGCTGCGGCTGCTCGGCCGGGTGCCCACCGTGCTGCACGTGCAGGATCTCTGGACGGGGGAGGTCGCGGCCGGACCGCAGCGACCCGGGCGGATCACCACCACCATGGGCCGGGTGCTGCGGGCGGCCGACGCGGTCGCGGTCACCGCCCCCTCGATGCGGGACCTGGTGCTCGCCGACGGCGTCGCCGGGGACCGGGTGCGCACCGTGCCCAACTGGACCGACGAGCGGATCTTCCAGCCGGTGCGCGCCGGCCGGGCCGCCCGGGCGCTGGTCCGTGGGGACGCGCGCTGCGTCGTCATGCACGCCGGCACGATCGGCGAACGGCAGGGCCTGGAGACGGCGGTCCGGGCGGCCGCGGCGCTCCCCGACCGGATGGATCTGGTGCTGGTCGGCTCCGGGGCGCAGGAGCGGCGGGTCCGGGGGCTGGCCACCGAACTCGGGGCCGGCAACGTGCGGTTCCTCGACCGGCGGTCGCCGTGGGAGATGCCCGAGCTGTACGCCGCCGCCGACTACCAGCTGGTGACCCTGCGGGATCTGCCGGAGCTGAACGGGACGGTGCCGAGCAAGGTGCAGTCCGCGCTGGCCTGTGCCGCCCCGCTGGTGGCCTCGGCCGGGGGCGACACGGCGGCGCTGGTGGAGCGGGCCCGCGCCGGGCTGTCCTGCCCGCCCGGGGACTGGGCCGCGCTGGCCGACCGGTTCTGGCTGGCCAGCACGATCCCACCGTCCGCGCGGGCGGAGATGGGGCGGCGGGGGCGGGAGACCTACCTGCGGGAGATGTCGCTGCGGGCCGGGGTGGACCGGATCGAGTCGCTGCTGCGGGACGTGGCGTCCCCCCGGGTGCCCGCCGGGCGACCCTCGGCACGGTGATCTAACTACGAAAATTCGGTAACAGCATGACAGCAGTGCTTATCGTGCTACAAAGCTCATGAATGGTCATATCGCCCGAAAGTGAGAGCGGAGCAACGGGTGGCGGAGAGCGGTAGGTCGCGCAGCGGCCGACGGAGACTGCGGCGACGGACCCGGCGGCGGGTCCGCCGGGCCCTGCTGGTCTGCCTGGTCGTCGGGTCGGTGCTGCTCGGTGCCGCCGGCTGGGTCGGGTTCCGGGGCTGGCAGGCGCGGGCCCACCTGGTCAACGCGGCCGGGCTCGCCCGGGAGCTGAGCACCCAGGTGCTCGGCGGTGACCTCGACCGGGCCCAGCGCACGCTGGCGGCGTTGCAGGAGCAGGCCGGGGCGGCCCGGACCGCCACCGGGGACCCCGGCTGGCGGCTCGCCCGGCACGCCCCGTACGCCGGGGACGACGTGGCGGCCGTCCGGACCATCGCGGTGGCCATCGACGACCTGGCCCGGGAGGCGTTTCCGGCGCTGCTGCGTACCGACCTGACCACGTTGGTGCCGACCGAGGGACGGTTGGACCTGGCCCGGCTGCGGGCCGCCTCGGCGGACCTGACCGCCGCCGACGCCGCCGTACGCAGGTCCCGGGCCGGCCTCGACGCGGTACCCGCCGAGGACCTGGTCAGCCAGCTCGGCACGGCGCTGACCGGGCTGCGGGCCGAGATCGACCGGCTGGCCGGGCTGACCGGAGCGGCGGACCGGGGCGCCCGGGTGCTGCCCGCCCTGCTCGGCGCGGACGGGCCGCGCAGTTACCTGCTGCTCTCGCAGAACCTCGCCGAGCTACGCGCCACCGGCGGCATGTTCGGCGCGTACGCGGTGATCCACGCCGACGACGGGCGGATCCGGATGCGCGAGCAGGGCACGAGCGCCCAGTTCGGCCGGTTCACCCCCGCGCTGCGGGTGGACGACGAGGTGCGTCGGCTCTACACCGACCTGCCGGGCATCTACCCGGCCGACGTCAACCTGAGCCCGAACTTCCCCGCCGCGGCGAAGCTCTACCGGGAGATGTACCGGCGGCACAGCGGGGTGACCGTCGACGGGGTGCTGACCGTCGACCCGGTGATGCTGTCCTACCTGCTCCAGGCGACCGGCCCGGTGCAGGTGCCCGGCGACGCCACCCTGGTCAGCAACCAGGTGGTGCGCACCCTGCTCAGCGACGCCTACCAGGGCCGCGACGACACCGGGCAGGACGCCTTCTTCGCCGCCTCGGCTTCCGCCGTGTTCGACGCCTTCCTCACGAAGAAGGTCAACCCAAGAGTGCTTTTGTCGGCTTTAGACCGCTCCATCACGGAAAGGCGGATACTGTTCTGGAGTGCCCGATCCACGGAACAGCGGACGTTCGCCGACACCCGGCTCGCCGGTGCGCTCCCCGAACAGGAGAGCACCCCGACCGTCGGGGTCTTCCTCAACGACGGCAGCGGCGCGAAGCTCGGCTACTACCTACGGCCGACGGCCACCCTCACCGCCGGTGACTGTGCCGACGAGGGACGACGGCAGCTCAAGCTGCGCTTCACCCTGCACTCCTCGGCCCCCGACTCGGGTCTCACCAAGTCCGTGCTCGGCCTCGGCATGGCCGGCGACCCGTACACGGCCCGGACCCTGATCTCCATCTACAGCCCGGCGGGCGGCACGGTGCTCAGCGCCCGGGTCGACGGAAAACCGACCCCGCTGGGCAGCGGGATCGAACGTCGCCGGCAGGTGGTCATCGCCACCGTCGACGTCGCTCCCGGGGCCACCCGGACCCTCGACGTGGACCTGCTGACCGGCAGGAACACCACCGGCACCCCCGAACTGTGGCACACACCGACCGCCACCCCATGGACCACCCAAGTAGTTCCCGCACCTAGCTGCAACCAGTAGGAGGAGACCATCATGCGGCTATCCCGCATTCTCATGGCGCTGACGGTCGGTCTGGCCATCGTGGCCGTGCCGACCGCCGCGGGGGCTGCTCAGCCGCAGCCACCCGCCACCACCAGCACCCCGCAGCCGCCACCGGACTATCCACCGACCACGCCGTCGTTGACGGCCAACCCGACGACCATCTTCCTCGGCGAGACGGTGGTGCTCACCGGTACCGGCTTCGGGCCGAACGAGATCGTCGACATCGACGTCACCGTGGCCCCCCTCGCCGCGGCCGTTCCGGGGCAGGCGCCGGCCCGGCGCAGCGACGGCACCACCGTCGCGATGGTGAAGGTCGACTATTCGCAGCCGCAGCCCGCGCCGCGGCACTTCACGGCGCAGACCGACGCGAACGGCAACTTCACCGTGAGCTACCGGCCGAGCGACATCGGGCGGATCACCTTCACGGCGACCGGGCGCACCTCGGGCCGTACGGCCAGCACGACGATCACGGTGCTGCCGAAGAAGAAGCCGCACCCGCACCTGCCGGTGACCGGTGACAACCTGAGCACGCCGCTGAAGGTCGGCGGCGGGCTGGTCGGCGCCGGTGTGGTGCTGATGCTCACCGCGTTCGGCTGGCGGCGTCGCCACCGGTTCGGCATGACCCGCTGACCCGGAACCACTGCGGTACCCGGTGCCCGTCGGACCTTCCGGTCCGGCGGGCACCGACCGTCCCGGGTACGCCGCCGACCGCCCCCGGGCACGGGCCGTCACCCCCGTCCGGTTCACTGGACGGGTGGACGAGGTGATCTGGAACGCGGCCCGTGCCGCCCGTGCCTGGCTGGACGCCGCCAACGGCACCGACCAGACCGAGCTGACCTGCCGCATCCTCAAGCTCGGCGAGGAGGTCGGTGAGGCGGCCGGCGCGTGGATCGGCGCGCTCGGCCAGAATCCCCGCAAGGGGGTCACCCACAGCCGTGAGGAGGTGGCCGCCGAGTTGGCCGACGTGGTCTTCACCGCCCTGGTCGCCATCGAGAGCCTGGGCCTGGACGCCCGGTCGGTGGTGGCCGCCTGCGCCGCGAAGGTCGAGTCCCGGATCACCCCCTGACGACCCGGCCGGCCCGGATGGGCGGATGTCCCCCCGGGGTCGGTGCGCCGGTTGTCCGGTGTCGTCCGGTCCGTCCCCGGTCGCCGTGACCGGCGGCACTCCCGGGCCGGAATCCCGGCCCCGCCCCCGGCGTTACACCCTCCGTACGACCGCAGCAGCACCCCCGGCCCGCCGACCTCGGCGGAATGCCCGGCCAGCGCCGGTCGTTACACCCCCGGCGCACACGACCGCACCCGACCCCGCCCGGCCCGCCGGCCGGGGAATGACCCCGGGACCCCGGTCGTTACACCTGACCCCGGCCCGAGCGGCTACCGCACCCCCGCGCCAGCCCCGACCGGGACAGTCCCTTCCCCTTGTCTTCGTGAGCGCCCCGACGTGGTGCCCACGCCCCCGCCACCCCGTCCCCCGGGACAGGCAGGGGCGTCTACCCCCGAAGGAGCAACCATGACCACGATCCTGCGTAAGAGCGTCCTCGGTATCGCCGGCCTCGCCGTCGCCGGAGGCATCGCCGCCGGCCCGCTCAACCACGACACCACCACCGTCGACACCCGGCCCGTGGCCGTGGTGCAGGCCGACAAGCCGGCCGTCGACAAGGGCAAGCTGATCCCGCACGGTGTGCAGGGTGAGCAGTCGCGCATCGACCTCAACGACGAGCAGACCGCCAATGCCAAGGCGATCATCGCCGCGACGAAGAAGGCCGGCATGGACGAACGCGCCGCCGTCGTGTCCATCGCGACCAGCCTGCAGGAGTCGAAGCTGGAGAACCTGGGTCACCTGGGTGACCGTAACGACCACGACTCGCAGGGCCTGTTCCAGCAGCGCCCGTCCAGCGGTTGGGGCACGGTGGAGCAGATCACCGACCCCGAGTACGCCACGATGGCGTTCCTCAAGGGCCTCAAGCAGGTCGACGGCTGGCAGGACATGCCCCTGACCAAGGCCGCCCAGACGGTGCAGGTGTCGGCGTACCCCGACCACTACGCCCAGTGGGAGACCCAGGCCGCCGACCTCGTCGCCCAGCACTGGAACAGCTGACCCGTACGACATGATGGCCGGCACCCCGGGCGGGGGTGCCGGCCATCGACGTACGTGGCGGGGGTCACGGCCGGGTGGGGAAGGAGCGGGCGGGGTGCCGCGTTGAGCAGGGTGTCGGTGTGTCCGGTGTCCCCGGGCCTCACCTGAAATAGCCGTCGCGGAGTTCCGTTCGGCTGGAGCCGCGTCGCGCCACGCGCCGAGAGGCGACCCGCACACCGACGACGCGCCGCCCCCGACCCGACCGGTCGGGGGCGGCGCGCTGTGTGCGGAGCGGGCAGAATCACGGGATGGACTGGTCCAGTTCGGTCGGTGTGGTCACCCTGCCCAGCGGCGCGACCGTACGCGGGCGGCGGGTGGCCGACCCGGTTTCCCCGGCCGACTTCGCCCTGATCCTGGCGCCCGGCCCGACGCCGGCCTGGGCGCACCGGCGTATCCGGTGGCCCGACTTCTGGGTGCCGACCGACCGCGCCGACGCCCTGGACGCCTTCCGTGAGGCGCTGCGCCGCGCCCACGCCGGCGACCGGGTCGAGGCGGCCTGCCGGGGCGGGATCGGCCGGACCGGCACCACCCTCGCCGCCCTGGCGATCCTCGACGGGGTGCCGGCCCGTGACGCCGTCCGGTGGGTCCGCGAGCGCTACCACCCGAAGGCCGTCGAGACCCCCTGGCAGCGCGCCTGGCTGCGGCGGCTCCCCAGCCACTGACCGTGCGCCCGCCCGCGCCGACCCGGCCCGCCGACGGCGGGCCACCGGCGGGGCGGGAGAGCGGCCCCGCTCAGCGTGGGGCGACGTACTCGCGCAGGTGCCGGGCGGTGAGGGTGTCACCGTGGGCGACCAGGTCGGCGGGGGTGCCGGTGAAGACGATCCGGCCGCCGTCGTGGCCGGCACCGGGGCCCAGGTCGACGATCCAGTCCGCGTGCGCCATCACCGCCTGGTGGTGCTCGATGACGATCACCGTGTTGCCGGCGTCGACCAGCCGGTCCAGTAGGGCGAGCAACTGGTCCACGTCGGCCAGGTGCAGGCCGGTGGTCGGCTCGTCCAGGACGTAGGTGGCGGCCTTCTCCGCCATGTGCACGGCCAGCTTGAGCCGTTGGCGTTCCCCGCCGGACAGGGTGGTCAGCGGCTGCCCCAGGGTCAGGTAGCCGAGGCCCACCTCGGTCAGCCGGTCCAGCACCACCCGGGCCGGGCCGGACGGGAAGAACTCCCGGGCCTCGGTCACCGACATGCCGAGCACCTCGCTGATGTTCCGGCCGCGCAACGTGTACGCCAGCACCTCGGGGGTGTACCGCCGCCCCTCGCACGCCTCGCAGACGCTGGCGACGGCCGCCATCGTCGCCAGGTCGGTGTAGACCAGCCCGATCCCCTTGCAGGTCGGGCAGGCACCCTCGGAGTTGGCGCTGAACAGCGCGGCCTTCACCCCGTTGGCGCGGGCGAACGCGGTGCGGATCGGGTCGAGCAGACCCGTCCAGGTCGCCGGGTTGCTGCGCCGGGAACCCCGGATGGGGGACTGGTCGACCACCACGACGCCGTCGCGGCGGGGCAGCGACCCGTGGATCAGTGAACTCTTGCCCGAGCCGGCCACACCGGTGACCACGGTGAGCACCCCCAGCGGCAGGTCGACGTCGACGTCGCGCAGGTTGTGCAGGTCGGCCCCCCGGATCGCCAGGTGGCCGGTGGGCCGACGGAACGCCGTGCGCAGGGTCGCCCGGTGGTCGAGGTGCCGGCCGGTCAGGGTGTCGGAGCGGCGCAACCCGGCCACGTCGCCGGTGTAGCAGATCCGCCCGCCGGCCGAACCCGCGCCCGGACCCAGGTCGACGACGTGGTCGGCGATGGCGATCGTCTCCGGCTTGTGCTCGACGACCAGCACCGTGTTGCCCTTGTCGCGCAGCCGCAGCAACAGGCCGTTCATCCGGGCGATGTCGTGCGGGTGCAGCCCCACCGTCGGCTCGTCGAAGACGTACGTCACGTCGGAGAGGCTGGACCCGAGGTGGCGGACCATCTTCACCCGCTGCGCCTCGCCACCGGACAGGGTGCCGGACTCCCGGTCCAGGCTGAGATAGCCCAGGCCGATCTCCACCATCGAGTCCAGGGTGTCGCGCAGGTCGGCGACCAGCGGGGCCACCGACGGCGCGTCGATCCCGCCGACGAACTCCGCCAGGTCACTGATCTGCATGGCCGCGCACTCGGCGATGTTCCGGCCGGCGATCGTCGAGGACAGCGCCGCCGCGTTGAGCCGGGCCCCGCCGCAGGCGGCGCAGGTGGCGAAGGCGACCGCCCGGTCCACGAAGGCCCGGATATGCGGCTGCATGGACTCCCGGTCCTTGGCCAGGTAGAGCCGGCGGACCTTCACCGCCAGCCCCTCGTACGTCCAGCTGTTGGCGCCGACCTTGATCTTCGTGGCCGGCTTGTGCAGGAAGTCCGCCCACTGCTGCGGGGTGAAGTCCTGGAGCTTGACGTCCGGGTCGAACAGGCCGGACCCGACGATCGTCTGCCAGTACCACGAGTCGACGGCGAAGTTCGGCACCAGGATCGCCCCGTCGTTGAGCGAGCGTTCCACGTCCACCATGGCCGACACGTCGAGGTCGGAGACCCGGCCCAGCCCCTCGCAGGTCGGGCACATGCCCTCGGCGAGGTTGAAGCTGAACGCCCCGGCCCCGCCGACGTGCGGCTCGCCGAGCCGGCTGAACAGGATCCGCAGCAGCGCGTACGCGTCGGTCGCGGTGCCGACGGTGGAGCGGGAGTTCGCCCCCATCCGCTCCTGGTCGACCACGATCGCCGGGGTCAGGTTCCGCAGCGAGTCGACGTCGGGGCGGGACAGGTTCGGCATGAACGACTGGAGGAAGGCACTGTAGGTCTCGTTGATCAGGCGGCGGGACTCGGCGGCGACGGTGCCGAACACCAGGGAGGACTTCCCCGAGCCGGAGACCCCGGTGAAGACGGTGAGTCGTCGCTTGGGTATGTCGACGGAGACGCCGGTGAGGTTGTTCTCCCGGGCCCCCCGTACCTCGATCACGTCGTGGTGGTCGGCGGCGGACTGCGCTCGTTGCTCCATACCTTCGATTTTCTCATTCGTGCTCCTATAGAGACTTTCTGCGCAGTTGACGCGTTGCTCGCCGGGCTATGCGGAGAGAAGTCTCAAACCACGTGACAACCACTAGGGTGGGCGGGAACGCGCGAGCGGTGGGGGAGGGGTCCGGGTGGCGGGGGAGCGACGGTGGCGGCTGGTCGACGTCGCGGCCAGCGCCGGCATCTCCACCCAGCAGGTGCGCAACTATCTGGCCGACGGGGTGCTGCCGCCGACCGACCGCACCCCGAGCGGCTACCGGATCTTCACCGACCGCCACGTCCGGGCCCTGGCGGTGGCCCGTCGGATGGCCGAGGGGCACGGCTGGGCCCGTACCCGGGAGGTGCTGGCGGCCGTGCACCGGGGTGAGCTGCCGGCGGCGCTCGCCGCGCTCGACGCCGGGCACGCCGAGTTGGACCGCGAGCGGGCCGAGATCGCCCGGGTGCTGGGCGCGTTCGCGACGGTGCTGGGCAGCCGGCCGGCGGCCGTGCCCCGCCGGGACGCCCGGATCGGCGAGGTGGCGGCCCAGGTGGGCGTGCGGACCTCGCAGCTGCGCCTGTGGGAGCAGCGCGGCCTGCTCCGCCCGCACCGGCAGCGGGGCACCGGCTACCGGGTGTACGACGTGGCCGAGGGGCGGGCGGCGCAGGTGGTGGCGCTGCTGCGCCGGGGCGGCTACCCGTTCGAGATCATCACGGCGGTGCTCGACGAGCTGCGCAGCACCGGCCGCCCGGACCGGGTCCGGGCCGAACTCGCCCGGCGGGAGCAGGAGCTGAACCGGCGCAGCCTGCGCCGGCTGCGGGCCTCCGCCGCCCTCCACGACTACCTGGACGGGGCCGGCACCTGACCCGGGGCGGCCCTCGGGGGTCGCGCCCGCCCGACTGCCGGGGCCGTGCACAGCCGGACGGCCCGGCGGATCATCCGCCGGGCCGTCGGTGCTCAACGGGTCAGTTCAGCCCGCAGGCGGCGAAGTTGTCGAGGTTGGGGCGTTGTGCGCCGACGCGGTTGAAGGCGATCTCGATGCGGTCGAGGGCGGCCTGGCGCTTGTCCTTCAGGGGGCCGAGGATGGCGTTGTTGATGAAGTTGGCGCCGCCCTGGGGGTTGGCGGCCTGCTGGGCGAGGCGGGCGTTGGCTTCGTTGATCTGCTTGTCGAGGTTGGCCAGTTCGGCCTGGACGTTCGCGGCGGCCTGGGCGGGTACGGCGGGCAGCTGCGGCGTCGGGCAGTTCACCGTCCGGGCGGCACCGGCGTTCCCGTTGCCCGCGTTGCCGTTGCCCGCGTTGCCGTTGCCCGCGTTGCCGTTCCCCGCGCCCGCGTTCCCGTTGCCGGCGTTGCCCGCACCCGCGCCGTTGAGCCCGCAGGCGGCGAAGTTGTCGAGGTTGGGGCGTTGTGCGCCGACGCGGTTGAAGGCGATTTCGATGCGGTCGAGGGCGGCCTGGCGCTTGTCCTTCAGGGGGCCGAGGATGGCGTTGTTGATGAAGTTGGCGCCGCCCTGGGGGTTGGCGGCCTGCTGGGCGAGGCGGGCGTTGGCTTCGTTGATCTGCTTGTCGAGGTTGGCCAGTTCGGCCTGGACGTTCGCGGCGGCCTGGGCGGGTACGGCGGGCAGCTGCGGCGTCGGGCAGTTCACCGTCTGAGCGGCGGCCGTGGTGTTGTTCCCGCCGGTGGCGGCGTTGCCGGCCTTGACGGAGCTGTTCAGCGCGCTGGCCACACCCGGGGCGTTCAGGCCGCAGGTGGCCAGGGCGTCCAGGTTGGGCCGCTGGGCACCGGCCCGGTTGAAGTTGATCTCGATGCGGTCCAGCACCGCGACCCGCTTGCTCTTCAACGGGCCGAGGATGGCGTTGTTGATGAAGTTCGCCCCGCCCTGCGGGTTGGCCGCCTGCTTCGCCAACCGCTCGTTCTGCCGGGCGATCTCCTCGTCCAGGTTGGCCAGTTCCCGCTCCACGCCGGCCGCGGCCGACGCGGGGATCGCCGGCAGCTTGTCCCGTACCGTCGGGCAGTTGACGGTCTGCGCGGCGGTGCTACCGGTGTTCTCACCGGCGGAGGCGAGTTGCAGACCGCCGCCCAGGAGCAGCACCGCCAGGGCGCCCACTCCGCCGAGCTTGAGGACGGCATTCTTCCGCATTGGCCTGGCCATGTACCTCTCCTCTGATCTCCGGCGGGTCGCGACGGCATCGCGTCCGGTGGCCCGACGGTGGCTGGGGTCAAGGCGGACCGGGTGTCCGACGCCCGGCATTGGCGTCCGCCCCGATCCGTCCTTGCGGCGATGGATACGGGGACCGGTCAGAGATCGTTCAAGAATTCCGGTGAGCTTCCGGTCGCCCTCCGTGGTCGACAAAGAAACCCCAGCTCAGAGGAGGTGGGAGCGATCCCGGCGGTGTGCTGGAGGGCCGGTTTTGACTACTGTGCGCCACGGTATCGTCATGGAAGGTCATGATCGGGGTGCCCGTCGGGCCGCCCGCGCCCCCTGGGGAACCCGGTTCCCGCCTCGGTAGGGTGCCTCACCATGAGAGCCCGGGTCCTGGCCGCCGGCGTCGCGGCCGTACTCCTCACCGGCGTGCCGGCCATCCCCGCCGCCGCGGGCGGTGCGGCCCGCGCCGGGTCGGCCGCCGCCGCCGTGCCCTGCCCGAAGCTGCCGACGCCGAAGGTGACCCGACCGCCCCGGCCCACGCCGCCCCCGGCCGTGCCCGAGCAGCAGCGGGTGGGCGGCGAGGCGCTGGCCACCCCCGGGCTGACCGTGCCGCCCGGGACGCCCGCGCCGCCGCCGGTCACCGCGACCTCCTGGCTCGTCGCCGACCTGGACACCGGGGCGGTGCTCGGCGGCTGCGGCCCGCACGAGTACGGCACCCCGGCCAGCGTGCAGAAGCTGCTGCTGGCCGCCACCATGCTGCCGAAGCTGAACCCGAAGCAGGTGGTCACGGTGACCCGCCCCGACCTGGACATCGAGCCGGGCAGTTCCGCCGTCGGCCTGCTCGACCGCGGTCGCTACCCGGTCGAGACCGTCTGGCTCGGCCTGCTGCTCCAGTCCGGCAACGACGCGGCGAACCTGCTGGCCCGCCTGGGCGCGGGCAGCGCCGCCGCCGGGGTCCGCGAGATGAACGCCGAGGCCCGCCGGCTCGGTGCGTGGCAGACCCACGCGGTGACCCCGTCCGGGCTGGACGGGCCGGGTCAGTTCACCAGCGCGTACGACCTGGCGCTGATCGCCCGGGTCTGCTTCGCCGACCCCACCTTCCGCCGGTACGCGTTGACCGAACGCACCCAGATCCCGGCCCAGCCGGCGCTGCGCAAACCCGGCTTCCAGATCCAGAACGAGAACCAGCTCATCTACCGGTACCCGGGGGCGCTGGGCGGGAAGACCGGCTTCACCGACCTGGCCCGGCACACCTACGTCGGTGCCGCCGAGCGCGGTGGGCGACGACTCGTGGTGACCCTGCTCGGGGCGGAGGCCCGCCCGGTACGCGGCTGGGAGCAGGGGGCGCGGCTGCTCGACTGGGGCTTCGCCCTGCCCCGGGACGCCTCGGTGGGGCGGCTGGTCGAGCCCGGTGAGCTGACCGCCGCCAGCCCGTCGGCTCCGCCGTCCACCCCGGTGGCCGCCGCGCCGGCCGCCTCCCGGCCGACGCCCGGCGCGCCGCAATGGCTCGGCGGGGCGGTGGTCGGCGGGGCGGTGGTCGGCCTGCTGGCCGTCCTGCTCGCGATCGGCCGTCGGCGGCGCTCCCGCCGCCGGGTCCGGCGGCGGGTCGCCTGGGACTGACGGCGATCCACCCCGCCCGTGACCGCCGCCGCCGGGCACCTGCGCCCGGCGGCGACGGTCACCTGCGTCGGGATCGGCCGGCGTCGACAACCGGTGGCAGCCTCCATAGACTCCGGTCGTTCCGGTACCCGCCGTCTCTCCGGTACCACGAGTCCAGGAGGACCATCAGTGTCGAGTGAACCCCGACCGTCCGCCGCCGGGTCGCGCCCCCACGGCCGGCTGGCCCGCCTCGCCGGGGCGGCCCTGGCCTCGGCCGCGCTGGTCGTCGCCGGTGGCACCGCCGCCGTCGCCGCGCCCGCCGACGGGCCGACCGCCGCCCGGACCACGAAGGGGCCGTGCGCGTACACGTCCACGCCCGACGAACCGCCGGCTCGGCCGGTGCCGCT
>NZ_JACGMO010000124.1:0-23406 GCF_015354745.1 Micromonospora sp. S-DT3-3-22 | reverse complement strand
CCACCGTGCCCAGCGCGACGCCCCCGGCGACGTCGCCGCCGACCCCCGGACCGACCCGGTGGAAGCCCCCCCGGGAGCCGATCGGCGAGGTGGTCGGCACCGGCATCTGGTACGGCGTCGACCAGCGGGTGTACTACCTGGTGGCGGTCGATGTGCCCGAGGGGCCCAGGGTGCGGGTCGGGTTGATGGCCGGCCGCCGCAGCCCCGCCGGCGAGTTGACCAACGACATCGTCATCAACGACGTGCAGGGCAGCGACCGGCGACCGGGCTTCCACGAGATCGGGTACGACGACACGACCCCCTCGGACGCCCGGCCGCCGGTGCCGACCTTCGGGTACTTCGTCGGGCCGGCGGCCCGGATCGTCGGCACCGTCGGGGGCCGGCAGGTCGACGCCCGGCTGGCCCGCTGGAGCACCGACCCGGAACTGGTGGTCTTCTGGTTCGACCCGGTCGACCTCACCCCCGGCGTACGACTCGACGGCATCGTCGCCCGTGACCGGTCCGGCCGCCTGCTCTGACCCGGCGAGCCCCGCTGCCCCTTCATAGGGTGGTTGTATCGTGCCGGGCGTGACGCGCTCCGACTGGCCGGACATCCGTGGACGGCTCGCGCGGCTGGCCGCGACGCCCGCCGCCGGCACCGTGTTCGGTGCCGGCGACCACGGGTGGGAGCTCGGACCACCACTGACCGCCGCCGAGGTGACCGAGGTGGAGGAGCAGCTACGGGTGGAGCTGCCCGCCGAGTACCGGTCGTTCCTGCGGGAGGCGGGTCGGGGCGGTGCGGGACCGGCCTACGGGCTGTTCCCGGTGCGTCGGCGCGACGGACGGTGGCGGTGGGAGGGCGACGGGGCCGACCTCACCACGCTGGCGGCGCTCGGGCGTCCCTTCGCCCACGTCGAGGCGTTCAACCCGGCCGACGGCCTACCCGCCGAACCCGACGAGGACGACTACGACTCGCCGGAGGCGTTCACCGCCGCGCAGGACGCCTACTGGGAGCGGTACGAGGAGGTCGTCTACACGCCGGAGAACTCGGTAGGCCTGCTCTACCTGTGCCACCTCGGCTGCGCGTTGCGGGAGGCACTCGTCGTCAGCGGTCCCGCCCGGGGGCAGATGTGGGCGGACGACATCGCCGAGGGCGGTGGCCTCCGGCCGCTGTACGACGACGACGGGACACCACTCGGTTTCGCCCGCTGGTACCGGCGCTGGCTGGAGGCAGCCGAGCGTGAGGTGGCAGCCGACTAGCTGCCTGAGGTGGGATGGCGAAGGACGGGACCGACCCGTGACCTGGGTCGGGAGGGTGTGGAGCGGGCGACGGGAATCGAACCCGCACCGTCAGTTTGGAAGATCGTTCTCGGCTGTCATGATCCGCCCGGATCGCCTGGTCAGTGGCCGGGTCCTGGTGCCCGATCATGACCGCTGGGGACCGTCTGGGACACCGGTTACTGGCACGTGGCTGGCACGGCTGCGCGGTGGGCGCGCGGCCGTCCGGCGGCGTGCGGCTCACCGCTCCCGGCCTCTCGGGCCGGGGGCGGCTTGCCGTGTTGCCGGCTCTCCGCGCGCCTGGACCCGGTACCCGGTGGCAAGCCGCGAAGCGGCGCGGCAGCCGATCGCCCCAAGTTGACCGTCGCTCAGCCAATCCCGCGATCGTCTCGGCCGGTGGTGTGCGGCTCGCCCTTGTCGGCTTCAACGAGGTCACCGGACGACTCGATCAAATCGATGAAACGTCGAAAGATCGACCAGGGAATCTGCCTGTCACCGACCTGCACCAGCACGCGATGTGCTGGCCGTGGCGTGAACGGGCCGTCGCCCGGAGTTGCGTCAGGGATGACGACGGCGAGATGTCCGCCTGCCTCCGACCTGCTGGTCAGCTCGTACTGCCAGGCGTCGTCGGGCAGGCTGTAGTACGAGTTCACCTCGTACAGCTCGGTGCCGTGGGACCAGATCTCCACCACCGGATGATGGCAGATGCCGCAGTCGAGTCACCCAGGCGGATCACAGCCGGCCCGTCCGGTCGATGCCGGCCGGAGGCCGCCAGCAGGCCGGGTCGGGCCGGCGCGGCCCGCTTGCGGGCCGCCTTGATCCCAAAGAGAGTGTTTCGGCAGCGCTGGAGTTAAACTCCTATACCGTTGCTGACTGGGCTATAGCTGCCCGCAGTGGCGGTACATGACGTTGTCGCCCGACGCAAGCCTTCGCAAAGCATGCGACTCGAAGCTGTGCGGGGGTAGACAGCATGGGGGCGGAGCGGTAACACTGCTGCGTGTCGTCTACGTCACATAACGCTGCTCCCTCTGCCCTGGGCTACCTGTACCAGTCGCAGTGGCCACTCCTTGACCTGATAAAGGGCTATCGCAACCGGCCTGACTGTTCCGTCAGCCTAGAGTTGTATGACGATGTTGCCTGGGACAAGGACGGAAGCCCTCTCGAGCGCCTTCAGTTGAAGCACCATATGGGTGCACCTAAGTCTCTGGGAGATATGAGCATCGACTGGTGGCGAACCATCCAAGCCTGGATGGACACCGACATAGTCGACGACCCGAATGGGCCGAAGCTCATCATCGTTACGACGCAAAGGGCGACGCCAGGCAGTGCCGCAAGCGCATTGCGGCCTGGCCCAGACCGGAATCCTGCCGAGGCGTTGAGGTTGCTATGTGAGGCTGCCAGAAATTCAACTTCTAAGGAGACGGCCAACTCGCGACAAGCGTTTCTGGAGTTGACTCCATCCCGAATGAAGGTTTTCGTGGGACGCATGCACGTGCTTGATGGCTCACCGGCGATATCTGATCTGGATCATGCCGTCAGGGCGGAACTTTCGATTCTGCTACCGATGGGTCAAGAGGATCAGTTTATGCATCAGTTGTGGGGCTGGTGGTATGGGCGCGTTATCGAGCTGCTTTGCGGGCAAGTTAAAGGAATTAATGGACTTCAAGTTAAGCATGAGATTGATGAAATAAAGGCGCAGTATTCGGACCAAGCTCTGCCCAAGTCGGCTCCGGTGGAGGTTGAGTCAAGCATTATTTCGGACTACCTAGACCATGTCTTCGTCCACCAGATGAGGTGGGTTGAATGGTCACCCAAGTTGATCGAACTGGCGATCATTGATTACTATCGAGCATATGTCCAGGCGGCTCGGTGGATCGAGGACCGAGTGATTGGCTACGACGAAATAGGTAGGTACGAGCGCAGGCTTCAGGAGGAGTGGGAACGAGAGCGTGAGTACATGCTGCTAGAGCTGGCGCCGGATGCGAACGACGACGCACGGCGACGAGCAGGGGCAAAACTCTTGAAGACGCTCATGTCGCAAACCCAACTCCGTATTCGAACCCGCTATGACGAGGCATTTTTTCCAAGGGGAAAGTGTCACGAACTGGCCGACTTGGGGCATATTGGATGGCATCCGGAATTCCAAAACCATCTTGAGTCTCTTTTGCTTAAAGAGTCTGTATGACGCCATGGGAAGAACGTTCGCAAATTGAGGCGGCCTATCTGAATCCAGCGCTGGTGGCGGCAGTCATAGCGACAGCGTCGGACGGATTTCAGGAAGAGGCGAAAGAGTCCCTGCCCTGGCCCGTCTCCTTTCTGGTAGTGCCGCTGATTCTGCATAGCCCCACCCGGCGTGCTCTACCTAAAGATACTAGGACGCATATCTCGACATGGTTGGGCCGGAACCCAGTACTCCATGCAGGCTTTCCCGCGAGGGCTCAGTCTCTAGTTCCAGTCGTTCGTGAAGGCTTGAGATTTGGCCTGAGAAACCGAATGCTCTCATTGTCCGATGAATCAGTTGCCGCGCGATATCCTGTCAAGATAACAAAGGATAGCTCTCCCGTTCTGCGGCCAGCGAGACTTGCGGGGCGATGGTTTGCAAAGACGAAGCATTCTCCAACTCTTTTCGCATTGTTTGGGGTGGAACCGTAAGTTATGAACTTGCTTGAAATAGTTCTCTACGATCGAACCGGGGACACTCGAAGGGTTTTCTTTAGGCCGGGCGAGCTGAACGTTGTAACAGGTGGCTCGGCAACTGGTAAGAGCGCGCTTTTGGATATCGTCGACTTTTGCCTCGGGCGCGAGACGGCGACCATGCCGGTGGGGCCTGTCGTGGACACCGTTTCCTGGTATGCGGTACTCGTGCAGATTGGCGAGAGTCGCGTCTTTATTGGTAGGCCGGCGCCGAAGGCTGGTAGGTCTACCTCCCAGCAGGCGATGTTGGAGATTGGCAACTCGTCTCTGGGTCACCCAGCCTACAGCGATCTGACGGTCAACGCCGACGCTGCTGGTGTCAGGCAGCAGCTTAGTCGGCTTGTCGGTATTGAAGAGGTCGTCAACGAAGGCGGGCCTTTTGGAGGTTCCTTCGCGACCAGTATTAGCCATGGAATTCTTCTGTGCCTACAAGGGCAAGGTGAGATTGATGATAAGAACCTACTGTTTCACCGACAGGGGGATCCGAGTATCAAGCAAGCTATCCAGCATACTTTGCCCTATTTTTTGGGAGCGATTCCTGCGGATCAGGCGCTCAAGAGGCAGCGGCTTCAGTTGTTTAGGCGGGAATTACGCCGAGTAGAGGCAGAGATTCGATCCATCGAAAAGCTGAACACTGATGTCGAAGTGGATCTCCAAGCGCTTGTGCGTGAGGCTTACGGGCGTGGCCTGATCGCCACTAGTGAGGCAAGCAACCGAGATGAAATGTTGTCATTGTTGAGGGGGGCGCTACAGGTACGGCGAAGCGCGCTGGCGCTTGAGGATGATGGCGAGGTCGCTCGGAGGTCTAATCTCGAAGGAGAACGTGACGGGCTGCGGCGCGAATTGCGAGGACTCGGGGAGCAGCGGGCCCTTCTGCAACATCAGCAAGCCAGCGAGGCCGGATACGAAGAAGCAGTGACTACAGGGGTGGTCCGTCTTCAGAGCCTTAATCTAGTTCCTGATGATGGTGCCCGTGGCTCAAATGAGGTGTGTCCGATTTGTGAGTCTCGGCTGCAGCACTCTGATCCATCAGTTGTCGAGTTGCGGCAAACACTGGAGACGATGAGCGCTCAACTGAGGCGCGTTAGTGGCGTTAAGCCAAGGAGGGTAGCTGCCCTGGAAGCATTGGAAACTGAAGCTGCGGGTGTTCGACAGAGGCTTCGCGGGGTCGAGCAGGCGCTCGAACAGCTTGTCTTGGAGGATCGCGCGGCGTTCGAAATGCAGCGAACCTTACAAGCGCAGGCGTTTACGCAAGGTAGAATCGACCTTTATTTAGGAAAGATCAGCGAGGCAAGCGACGATTCCTTCATTCAACTCCGAGAACGGGCAGATTCATTGAGGGAGGCGATACTTCAAATCGAGACGGACCTTGATCCGGAGGAGGAGCGCGAACAGTTGACCTCAAGGCTAAATGTTGTCGGACTCGATATGACTGACTTTGCTAATCGGCTTGAGTTGGAGCATAGTGGCGCAAATGTTCGGCTAGATCTGAAACGGCTCACAGTCGTGGCTGACATTGCGACAGGGCCTGCGCCTCTTTACAGGATCGGAAGTGGTGAGAACTGGGTCGGTTATCACTTGGCGGCGCATCTCGCTCTGCACAAGTATTTTGTCCGCCTCAGACGCCCAGTTCCACACTTCCTCATACTGGACCAACCGACCCAGGCCTACTACCCATCGGAAGTGTCTCGGCTCTCCGGTGAAGCGGAGAGCGATACGGACAGGGCTGCTGTCCGGCGACTCTATCGGCTCATGTTAGATGTCGTTTCCGATGTCAAGCTCGAAGGCAAGTTGCAAATCATCGTTCTTGATCATGCCAACTTGCCCGAGCAGTGGTTCCAGGATTCGGTCCGTCATAACTGGCGGGATGGGCGGAAGCTCATACCGGAAGAGTGGATTGCGCGGGCGGCAGAACTCGATCGCCCTTAGCGGCGATGGTTGGGCTGACCGATGCCTCGCGCTGCTGACCGTTGTCAGGCCAGTTCGATGCCGTGTTCTGCGTAGGACCCTCGCTGTTGATGGCGAGCATCGACTGCGGTGCGGATCCGTCGGGCGAGTCTGGGTGGGACGTATGGCTCGGTCTCGTCCAAAGCGAGGAATCGCACCTCGGCGATTTCGCCGTCCTGGAAGGTGATATGCCGTTGTTGTTTTTCGTTTAGAATGCCAGCGTCGAAGATGAAAAGGAGCTTATCGCCCTCTTCGTCGGCGGGCGCCCAATCGACAACGAGCAGCGAGCCCACATTCATGGCAAGGCCAATTTCTTCCTGGATTTCGCGAATGCAGGCGGCTCGGGGTGACTCGCCGGGTTCGACGTACCCGCCGGGGATGTCCCAGTGGTCCTTGTAGCTGGGGCGTACGAGGAGCACGCGGCCCTCAGCGTCGAAGAAGAGGGCGCCTGCGGCGACGCGTGGGGTTGCCACGGGTGGCATCTCGTTGGTCGTCACCTGAGCAGCGTAGACGGGGCTGCGGTCAGTCGAGCACCTTGAGCCGCTGGGCCAGTCCGACCAGTTCGGCGGTGGGCTTGCCGCGCTGGCGGCGTATCCAGGTGAGGGTGAGTTGGCGGCTGAGGAAGTGGTGGCGGACCTGTTCGGGTGCCATCTGTTCTGCGTCGAGCAGGGCGGCCTGGGCGTCGTCGAGGCGGTTCCACGAGCTGTAGGCCCGGGCGACTTCGAGAGCGTGCCGTACCCGGCGTTCCATGGGTAGGCCGGCGGTGTCGACGCGGGGGCCGAGGTCGATGGCGACTTGCAGGTCGCCCAGTTCGGCGGCGGTGGCGACGCGGTGGATGGCGACGTTGGTCGGTCCGAACGCGGTCCACAGGTGGTTGGCGTCGGCTCCGAGCTGGTTCGCGGCGTGGTCGGCGGCGGCGAGGAAGGTTCGGGTGGTGGTGGCGTCGTTGGCGCGGGCGGCGGCCATGGAGCCGGACAGGAACAGGGTGCCGTAGACGGAGAGGAGTTCCGGCGTGGCGTGCGTGAGGTGGGGCTCCAGGTAGCCGGCGGCGTCCTCGGTGAGGCGGACGGCTTCGGCGTACCGGCCGGTGGCGTGCAGGGCGTGGCCGACGGACCGGAACAGGCTGCCGGTGATGAGCGGGTCGCCGGTGGGCCGGACGGCGGCCAAGCCTCGGTCGGCGGCGATCCAGGCGAGGTCGCTTTCGCCGAGCTTGGTGAGTTGGGTCGCGGCGAGTTGGTATGTCAGACCGAGGAGTCGGCGGGCGTGGTCCTGGTCGTCGCCGTGGTGATGGTCGGCGGCGGCTTGGGCGCGGTGGAGCAGGTCGGGTAGGCGGCCGGTGACGTACCCGAATCGGGAGTTCTGGTAGGCGTCCCAGAGTGCGCCGACGTCCTTCTTGAGTGCGACGACGCTCGGGGGTTCCTGGTCCGGGCCGCCGTTGAAGGGGCCGAGGGCGCGGTAGTTCATCAGGGCGGCGCGGAGTGCGGGGACGGTGGCGGTGCCGCTGTCGCTGGTCCAGTCGAGCAGGGCGGGTTCGCCGAGCAGGTCACCGAGGGGCACGTCCAGGACTTCGGCGAGGGACTTGATGACGGAGAGCCGGTCCAGCTCGATCCGGTTGTTCTCGACCTTGCCCAGCCAGTCGGCGGTACGGCCGATGAGTCCGGCCAGGACTTCTTGGGACAGGCCGCGTCGGTAGCGGTACCAGGCGACGCGTTCGCCGATGGTCAGGTTGTTCGTTCTCCCGCGCATCGGTCCACTGTCTCCCCTCAGCGTGCCGTGACCCCGGAAGGATTTTCCGGGTCGGTGGGCGGTTCGTGCCACAACCTGTCTGCATGACGGGGCTGAACGCATCGACCAACTGCCGATCCTGCTCGGGCGTGGGCTGGAAGTACACCCTTGCCCGCACCGCCCTCCGAGGCGTCGCGCGGGGGACTGAGCGGATGCGGTCCCTGGCCCGGCGGTCCTGCCTGGACTGTTCGGGTTCTGGTCGTGCGGCGTCGTGCTGAGGCTGGCCCGGGGTGGGTGCTGGTGTGGGGCGGCGACCCGAACGCCGTCGCGTGAATGGCCCGCCTACCCCGGTGCCTCGCGCCCCGCTGCCGCATCGGCCGGGTGTGCCCGCACCGGGTGACCTGGTGTTGATCGACCGCCGGGCGTCGGTGCAGTTCATCGGCGAACGAGCGTTGTGGTTGCGGGTGACGTCGGTGGACGACAGACCGACGTATGACGGGTGGGTGTGGCTCACCGGCTACTCGATCAACCGGGCCACCGGTGAGGCGTTGGCACGTCGTGAGGTGTTCGTGCGGATCGCCGGCCTTCAACTTCTGCCACGAACGACAGCGAGCACGCCGCCGCGTAGGAACGCGGGGCCGGTCAGGAGGGGACGCGGTGTTTGATGTTCGGGTTCGGCTCGGTGCGGTGTTGGAGATCAGTGCGGCGGAGCGGTTGATGCCGTCGGACGGGCCGGTCACGTTGTGGGTGACCGGGGTACGGCTGGTGGCGCACCGTCCTCCCCATGACGAGTGGATTTGGGTGGAGGGGCTCAGGCTCGGCCGGACCGGTCGGCGGGGTCAACAGGCGCAGATCCTGATCCGCGCGAGCAAGCTCCTGCCGGAGAATCCGCCCCGGTGAGCACCTACCTGTCCCGTGCGGCGCGTGATCGGCTTCGGGATGCTCAGGCGCATCTCGACCGGCATACGCCGTCGAGCGGGGATGGCCGTTGCGGGGGCTGCGGCGAGGAGGGTCCGTGTCCGGCGCGTCGGGCGGCGTTGCGGGTGTTCGGTCAGTACGGGTGTCTGCCGCGTCGGTGGCCGGGTGCGTCTCGGCCGGAGGCGGTGGGTGTGTCGTCGTCGTGGTCGGGGTGGTTGGCCGCTGCGGTGGAGGGTGTGACGCCGAACGGCTGAGGTGACTTGTTCTGTCATGCAAACAACTCATAAGCTGCTGTGATTCACGCAGTATTCACAGGTGGGGTGGCCCGCGATGGCGTACGAGATTCCGACGCCGAAGTACCTGCGCGTGTTGAACACGTTGCGGAAGCGCATCGAGGACGGCGACTACGTCCCCGGTGCGGCGCTGCCGTCGGAGAACCAGCTCTCCACGGAGTTCGGGGTGTCCCGTCCGACAGTGCTCAAGGCGCTCGGCATCCTCAAGCAGGATGGCTGGATCGAGTCGCAGCAGGGCAAGGGCAGCTTCGTGCGCGGTCGTCCCGTCTCGGGCCGTACCTCGCCGGACTATGCCCGGGACGCCGTCGAGCTGGACGAGACGGGGGAGACGGAGATCCTGCACGTCGGCCCGGTCCTGGCCTCGCCGCGTATCGCGGCGGAGTTGCAGATCCCCGACGGCACACCTGTCTACGAGCGGCGTCGTCGGACCGTGTCGGAGGCAGGGCCGGTGGACCTGGTATCCACGTTCGTGCCGGTGGACATCGCGGTGGGTACGGACATCACCAAGCCGGACCCGATCCCGGGCAGCCTGCTCGACCTCATCGCCCGGCACAAGGGCCTCCGTGCCGACTACGCCACCGAACGCATGACCGCGCGCCGGGTCAACGAAGCCGAAGCAGCGGCCCTGGACGTCCCGGCCGACGAGCCGGTGATGAGCGTCGTCATCACCGTCCACCAGGCGTCCGGTGACCCGATCATGGCATCAGTGCTGGTCATGCCCGGTAGCCGCCACGAGATCGAAGACACCTACGCCCTGTCCTGATCAAGTCCACAGGTCGCCGTAGAAGTCCTCGTCATCGTCGGCCGGCGGCAGCGGGGTCCGCCACCACAGATCGATGAGGAATTCGTCGGTGTCGGCATGCCTGCGGTGAACGCGGACGCCGTAGACGCCGGCTCCCTGCGGAAGCGTGATCTCCACTGCCGCTCCGCAGGCGATCAACTCGACGATCAGCTCTCCGGTCGGGCAGTGCAGCTCAAGCTGACGGCATCCGTCCCAGGAGCGGCCATCTGGTGCGGGCTCGCCGGCCCAGACCCTCAGCTCAAGCCCCGCTTTGGGCGGCGACGAGGAGGCCGGGACGCTGACCTGGTAGGTGGACGCGCCGGCCACCTGATCCTGCGCATCCCGGTAGGACTCGCCGTCATCGCCGGCATCGCACCACACGTCTCGCAGCACAAAGTGGCCATACGAGACGCTGAGAGGGGTGCGGTGTTCCACGAGGGGCTTCATGGGTCCAGAGGCTGGCATCAGCGTCCGACATTCGCTATGTGAACACGTCTCATCGAATCCCTTGCTTGTGCTTACAAGCTGACGTAGCTTGTTAGATCAACCGGTTGTCAGGAAGACGACTGGTGAGGCTAGGAGGCTGTTCGCGTGGTTCCGATGACGTTGAAGGTGCCGGTCCCGTCCGAGTACGTGTTCCCCGCTGGTGCGCTGTGCCTGGGGGTGTCGCCGCAGATTGATTTCGAGCGGCGGGGTGAGGCGGACAACCAGGCGCGGGACAAGGAGACCGGGGAGCGGGTCTGGGTGGTGCGGGTGATGGACCTGGACCCGGAGGCCGGGAAGTTCGGCCGGTCGACGGAGGCGAAGGTCAAGGTGGTGGCGGCGCAGCAGCCGGTGCCGCCGCCGTCGACGGTGCCGGGTTACCCGCCGGCTGTGGAGTTCGAGGGGCTGACCCTGACTCCGTACGTGGATTCGCAGCGGTGCAAGCCGGGTCGGTCGTCGGGTGACTGCCGGTCGCGGATGGCGTACTCGCTGCGGGCGACGGCGATCCGTCCGGCGTCGGCCGTTCCCGGTTCGGTGGCGGCCTGACCGCACCTGATTGTGCGCGCGGGGCGGGTCGTTTCCCCGCCAAGAGTCCCGACCCGTCCCGCGCTCTCCCATCCCTCATCTGGTGAAGGAGGGCGTGATGCCCACCGTAGTTCCCCCTGCCCTGATCCCCTCGCAGGGTCGCCGCCTGTGCGGGCGGTGGTCCTGATGTCCCGTACTCGTCTGGTCGGTCTGCGGCACGCCTATCGGGAGGCGGAGGCCGCCCTACGGTCGGCGCTGCGCTTGCCGCCGGCTTCGGCACGGGTGTGTGCGATCCGTTGCCCGTACTGCTTCCGGTGGGTGAAGCCGCGTCGGTTCGATCTGCGGCGGATGTCGTGCCGGTCGTGTGTGGCGACGTTGGGTCGTCCGGTTCGGGGTGATGACCTGTGCCTCTGATCAACATCATCCCGGGGGAGAAGATCCCGGTAGCGCCGATGAATGTGCGTCTGCCGGCGTGGCGGGTTCCGGGTTGGCTGCTGGTGTTCTGGTGGCTGGCCCGGGGCCTGTTCCGCCTCGCCGTCCTCGCCGTCCGCTACTGGTGGCTGACCACCCCGGCCGCGCTCGCCTTGTGGGTGCGTGCGGAGTTCGGGGGCCTGGTCCTGGCCGGCGTCGTCCTGGCGGTGGCCGTCGGTTGTGTGGCGTGGTGGCGGTGGCATCGGTCGTCGTGGCTGCGGTTCGGCTGGTATCCGCTGGTCGCCCGGGTGCGGATGTTGTTCGTCTACCGGCGGCGGTGGGCGTCGGTGATGGCGACGTGTGGGCTGGCGACCGCGTTCGCCGGGGACCGTTACGTCCCATGGTTGCTCAAGGTGCGGTGTGACAGGTTCGGCGATGAGCTGACGGTATGGATGCTGCCCGGTCAGATCCCGGACGACTGGGGGCAGGCCGCGGAACGCCTCGCCTACGCCTTCCGTCTGCGCACTGGGCAGGCGCGGTCGGCGGTGCGGGCGGATCGGGTGGTGTTGCGGTTCGTGCGCCGGGACCCCCTTGCCGGTGTCGTCGCGCCGCTGCCCGTGCCCGAGGTGCCGGCCCTGGACGGGCTCGCCCTCGGCGTCGACGAGGACGGCCACCCCTACCGGCTGCGTCTGACGGGGTCGCATGTGCTGATCGCCGGGGCGACCGGGTCGGGCAAGGGATCGGTGCTGTGGTCCCTGATCCGTTCCCTGGCCGGCGGTATCCGGTCGGGCCTGGTGGAGGTGTGGGCGTTCGACCCGAAAGGCGGCATGGAGCTGGCGGCGGGGGTGCCGCTGTTCGCCCGGTTCGCCTACGACGACCCCGACAGCATGGCCGGCGTCCTCGACGACGCGGTGAAGCGGATGCGGCTGCGGGCGGCCCGACTGCGCGGGATCACCCGCCAGCATGTGCCGACGCCCGAGGAGCCGTTGCTCGTCCTGGTCGTCGACGAGCTGGCGGCGTTGACGGCTTACATCACGGATCGGAAGGTCCGCGACCGGATCAAGGAATCCCTCGGCCTGCTCCTGTCCCAGGGCCGGGCGGTCGGGGTGCATGTGGTGGCGGCGTTGCAGGACCCGCGTAAGGACGTGCTGCCGTTCCGGGACCTGTTCCCGACCCGCATCGGGTTGCGGCTGACCGAGCCGGAGCAGGTGGACATGGTCCTCGGCGATGCCGCCCGCGACCGGGGCGCCCTGTGCGACCGCATCCCCGAGTCCTCGCCGGGGGTGGGGTTCGTCGTCCTCGACGGGGTCCGCGAACCCGTCCGGGTCCGCTTCGCCTACCTCACCGACGACGACATCCGCCACCTCGGCCGCACCTACCGACGACTCGACACCACCAGCGACAGCGACGAACAGGAGGTGACCCCGTGAAGGCTGACACCGCACGGGTGGAGGGCGTCGTCCTGGTCCTCATCGTCCTCACCGTCGGCGGGCTGGCCGGGGCCGCGTCGTTCACCCACGTCCACGACTGGACCATGGCGAACTCTCCGGCCGGTACCGGGGACTGGTTCGGCTGGGCCAATGCCGCCATCTCCGAACTGCTGCCCCTGGCGGCACTGTTGACCATCCGCCGACGCCGCCGCACCGGCGGCCCGGTCGGCTACCCGCTGTTCCTGCTCGTCTGCGCCGTCGCGCTGTCCCTGGCCGCGCAACTGGCCGTAGCTCACCCGAGCCTGTCCGGGTGGCTGCTGTCGGCCGTCCCCGCTCTGGCGTTCCTGGGCCTGTCCAAGCTCGTCTTCTCCACCACCCCCACCCCTACCGTCCCGGCGGCCGGCGACACGTCGGCCAACACCACCGACCGGGGCGAGTGGCAACCCGACGACGACCAGACCGACGAACGGCCACCCCTGCGCCTGGTCGACGTCGACCAGACGGTGACCGCCGAACCGGCCCGACCCGCGACGGTGGCGCAGCGGCCAGGGCTCGTGCCGGTGCCAGCGGCGGCGTTCGCACCCCGCAACGGTGCCAGCAGTGCGGAGCGTGACCGGTGAGCCAACAGCAACTCTTCCCCACCACGACCCCGACCCCACCGAAGGTCGAGCAGCCTCGGCCGGGGTCGCGGGCGGACCGGATGCGCAAGCCCCTCGCCAAAGACGCGCTCAAGCAGCTCGCCGAACAACACGGCGTCTGCGTCCGCCCCCTGGCGCTGCGCCGCACCGACACCACCACCGGCCTGACCGAAGTGGTGGAGGTGCCCTGCGGGGCGACCCTGGCGGCGAAGTGCAAGCCATGCGCGGAACGGAGCCGGCGGCTGCGCATCCAGCAAATCCGGGAGGGCTGGCACCTCACCGACGAACCCACCGTCCGCCCCGACAAGCCCGGCGAGGACGTCCTCGCCCTGGTCCGGGTCCGGGCGCATCTGGAGTTCGAACGCGAAGCCATCCAGTACCAACCCATGACCCCGGAGGAACGGGCCGCCCAGGTGGCCGAGATCGACGCGGCCATCGCGGAACTAGACGAAGCCCTCGGCGAAACCAGCCTGCGCGGACACCTGACTCCGAAAGACCGCGACGAGCGGCCCCGCCGCAAGCGCTCCACCCGACGGCGGCAGGACACCCCCGACCTGCCCCGACTGCCCGTCGACCCACGCACCGTCGGCCGCGCCTACTCGGGCAGGGCGGGCAAGACCTACCGGCCGTCGATGCTGATCACGCTGACCCTCGGCTCCCACGGACCCGTGCACTCCCACCTACGACGCGGGGCCTACGTCGCGCCCTGCGAGTGCGGACAACGGCACGGCCCACACGACGACGTCCTCAGCACCCCTGTCGACCCGACCACCTACGACTACCGGCGGGCGGCCCTGGACTCGATCCACTTCGCCCGGGTTCTCGACCGGTGGTGGCAGAACGTCCGCCGCGCCGCCGGCTGGAACGTCCAGTACGCCGGAGCCGTCGAACTGCAACGACGGCTGGCCCCACACGCGCATTTCGCCATCCGGGGCACCCTCCCGCGCCGGCTGCTCAAGCAGATCGCCGCAGCCACGTACCACCAAGTGTGGTGGCCGTCCTTCGACGAGCTGGTCTACCGCGTCGACAAGCCACCGGTCTGGGACGTCGACCGACAGGCGTACGTCGACCCGAAGACCCGCCAGCCGCTGCCCACCTGGGGTGAAGCGCTCGAAGCCCTGGAGGAACCCGACAGCCGACCCGCCTACGTCGCCCGCCTCGGCCGGATCGACGCCCGAGGTATCGAGCAGGGCACCCGCGACGCCGAACGCTCCATCCGCTACGTGACGAAGTACGTCACCAAGGACCTGACCGACCAGGCCAGGCCCCGATCCGACGCGCAGAAGGCACACTTCGACCGCCTGCACGCGGAACTGTCCGTGCTGCCGTGCTCCCCGACGTGCGCGAACTGGCTGCTCTACGGCGTTCAGCCGGACGGCGTCAAGGCGGGCTTGACGCCCGGCCGGTGCACCGGGAAGGTCCACCAACGCTCCACCCTCGGCTTCACCGGCCGCCGCGTGCTCGTCTCCCGCCAGTGGTCCGGCAAAACCCTCGCCGACCACCGGGCGGACAACCGGGCCTGGGTGCGGGCGATCCTCGCCGGCGGCATGGCCGACACCGAGGAACACGACCAGGCCGCCGACGAACCGGACGGGTCGAAGCGGTACCGGTTCGAACTCGCCCGACCCGAAGACCCCGACGTCCCACCTCTCGAACACCGACTCCTCCGAGCGATCTCCGCCCGCATCCGCTGGCGCGCAGACCTCGACACCGCCCGGATACGAACAGCGACCACCGCAGCGACGACCGATCCACCCGCCGCGCTCGCGGCCGTAAGCCTGGGAGGAGTAACCGCATGAACGACGAGCTGTTGACCGCTGACGAGGTCGCCGCTCGGCTCAAGGCAACCCCGCGATTCGTCCGCCGGCTGGTCGCCGAACGACGGATCGCCTTCGTCAAGGTCGGCCGCCTGGTGCGCTTCGAGGCGTCGGCCGTCGCCGCCTACATCGACAGCAACCGGGTCGTACCGATGACCCGGGCGCACCTGCGTGACTACCTGGGGGAGGTGGCCTGATGGCGGCCAGCAAGGGCCGGCGGCGTTTCGGCAACGTGCGTCGCCTCCCGTCGGGGCGGTACCAGGCGCGGTACGTCGGGCCGGACGGGTTGGAGCGGAAGGCACCGCGCACCTTCGAGAGTGAGCGCCAGGCGGCCAAGTGGTTGACCGTGGTGGAGTCGGAGACCATCAAGGGGGAGTGGACGGCACCGGAGGCGGGAGAGATCAAGCTCGACGGGTACGGCCGGAAGTGGATCGCCGAGCGGAAGCTCCAGCCGCGCACCCGGGAGAACTACGAGGATCTGTTCCGGCTGCACATCGGCCCCCACCTCGGCGCGCTGGCCCTGGGCGCGGTCAAGCCGCAGACCATTCGCACCTGGCGGCGCACCCTGCTCGACGGTGGTACGAGGGAGCCGCAGGCGGTCAAGGCGTACTCACTGCTGCGGGCGATCCTCAATACCGCAGTGAAGGAAGACGAGCTGATTCGGCAGAACCCCTGCCGCATCCCGGGCTATGACCGCTATCACACGCCGGAGCGCCCGGTGGCGACCGTCGCCCAGGTGCTCGCGCTCGCCGGGCGGATGCCGCCCCGGTTCGCCGCGCTGGTGATCGTCGCTGCGTTCTCCGGTCTGCGCTGGGGTGAGCTGGCGGCGCTGCGGCGCTCGGACGTCGACCTCACGGCCGGCACGGTCCGCGTCCCGCGCAAGCTGGCCGCACTGCGCAACGGGATGGAGTTCGGTCCGCCGAAGTCGGCGGCGGGTAACCGTACGGTGACCCTTCCGGCGGCGGCTCGGACGGTGCTCACGGACCACCTGGCCACGTACGTGGGGGAGGGGCCGGAGGCATTGGTCTTCACCGGGGACAAGGGGGCGGTGCTGCGTTCCGGCAACTTCCGCCGGGCGGTCGGCTGGGCGGCGGCGCTGCGGGCGGCGGGCATGCCGGCCGGGTTCCACTTCCACGACCTGCGGCACACCGGCAACAACCTGGCGGCGGCGACCGGGGCCAGCACCCGGGACCTGATGCACCGGATGGGGCACGCGAGCATGCGGGCCGCACTGGTCTACCAGCACGCGAACAGCGAGCGCGACCGGGAGATCGCCGACGGCATGGACCGCCGGATCACCAAGCAGGCGAAGCGGGCGGCGGCCACGGCCAGGTCGAGCAAGGGCAAGGGAGCGACGTCCAAGGTCAAGCCGAGCGATGCCCCGCCCAAGGCGTCCAAGGACAAGCCGGCGAAGCGGAACGCGGCTGAAGCGAAGCCGGCGGCCCGTAAGGCGGCCAAGACCACGAAGGCGGCCCGTCCGGCACGCGGACCCGTCTCGGGCGGCACGGCCGGCGCTACTGGCACGCCAATGGCACGCAAGATCAAAGACAGCTAGTACGAGAACGGCCCAGGCTCGGCGAGTATGCCGCTGACCTGGGCCGGAAGGTGTGGAGCGGGCGACGGGAATCGAACCCGCACCGTCAGTTTGGAAGACTGAAGCTCTGCCATTGAGCTACGCCCGCAAGCGCCCCGTACACCAGGACGCGCCCACACCTTACCCGCTCCCTCCACCCCCCGCGCACCGGCATTCCCCGCGCCTCGGCCCCGGTGATCAAGAGGTTTGCGTCACCTGCGGCGATCAACTTGACGCAAACCTCTTGATCACCGACCCGGGTGGCTTTCCGGGCGGCCCGCCGGAGGGGGTGTGGGGACGCCCCGGCATCCCGGGCGGGGCGCGACGGCATACACTTCTTTCGCCACGGGGTGTGGCGCAGCTTGGTAGCGCACTCGCTTTGGGAGCGAGGGGCCGTGGGTTCAAATCCCGCCACCCCGACTGCGTGCGCATCCCGGGATCACCCCCCGGGAGGCGACGCCGATCCGTGCGGTTCGCCGGGCGCTGCCGGAGCAGCGTCCCGGCTCGCCTACACTCGATGCGCGCAATCACGCCCAGACCCAGACCCACCACTGAGATCCGTCAAGGAGTACGCCTGTGAAGAGCACCGTCGAGACTCTGAGCCCGACGCGCGTGCGGCTCGCCATCGAGGTGCCGTTCGTCGAGCTCGAGCCGAGCCTCAAGAAGGCGTACCGGGAGATCGGCCAGCAGGTCCAGGTTCCCGGCTTCCGTCGGGGCAAGATCCCGGCCGCCGTGATCGACCAGCGGGTGGGCCGGGGCACCGTGCTCAACGAGGCGGTGCAGGAGGCCATCCCGCAGAACATCCTCGCCGCGGTGCGCGAGCACGACCTCAAGACGCTCGGCCGCCCGGAGGTCGAGATCACCGAGTTCAACGACGGTGACTCGCTCAACTTCACCGCCGAGGTCGACGTCCGGCCCGAGCTGACCCTGCCGGACCCGGCCACCGTCGAGGTGACCGTCGACGAGCTGCAGATCGACGAGACCGAGATCGACGAGCAGGTCAAGAACCTGCGCGAGCGGTTCGCCACGCTCAAGACCGTCGAGCGGGCCGCCGCCGAGGGCGACTACGTGCAGATCGACCTGAACGCGACCGTCGACGGCGAGGACGTGCCGGGCGGCTCGGCGAGCAACATCTCGCACGAGGTCGGCAGCAAGCAGCTCCTGCCGGGGCTGGACGAGGCCCTGGTCGGTCTCGCCGCCGGCGACGACACCACCTTCACCACCCAGCTCGTGGGCGGCGACTTCGCCGGCCGGGACGCCGAGGTGGCGGTGACCGTCCGCACGGTCAAGGAGAAGGAACTGCCCGAGCTGGACGACGACTTCGCCCAGATGGCCAGCGAGTTCGACACCATCGACGAGCTGCGCGCCGACCTGCGGGAGAAGGTCACCCGGGGCAAGCGGGTCGAGCAGATCTACGCCGCCCGGGACAAGGCCCTGGAGCAGCTCGTCGCCGCCGCCGAGGTGCCGGCGCCGGAGGGTGTCGTCCGCGAGGAGGTCGAGAGCCGCAAGCAGGCGATGGTCGACCAGCTGGAGCGGATCGGCGCTTCGATGGAGGAGTACCTCGCCGCCGAGGAGAAGACCGAGGAGCAGATCGACGCCGAGCTGACCGAGGCGGCGACCGAGGGCGTCAAGATCCAGCTGCTGCTGGACACCCTGGCCGACGCCGAGGACACCCAGGTCTCCGACGACGAGTTCGGCCACGAGATCGTCCACCGGGCGCAGCGTGCCGGGATGGCCCCGCAGCAGTACTACGACCAGCTGGTCCGCTCCGGTGCCGCCGCCGCCGTCTTCGGTGACGTGCGGCGCGGCAAGGCGCTCGCCTCCGTGATGGAGAAGATCAAGATCAAGGACTCGGCCGGCAACGAGGTCACCCTCGACGCGCTGCGGGCCGAGAGCGAGCAGGCGCACGACCACGACCACGAGCACTGATCCGACCCGGTCGGCCGCCGTCCGCCCGTTGCGGCGCACGGCGGCCGAACCCCTTTTCCGGGTACGTCCCGAGCCTGCTGCGCTGAGAGCGAACAGTGCCGCGAGCGGGAGTCGATCACCCGGTGGAGCGGTTAATGTCGGGTACGACGGTACGGAGAGCGAAGGGCTGCCATGACCGACATGCACATCCCAGCGAAGCCGCTCCGGGCGATCGAAGCCCGAGGTGGCGACACCATTGGCAACCTCGACGACTCGGTCTACAACCGGTTGCTCAAGGAGCGCATCATCTTCCTCGGCAGCGAGGTGAACGACCAGGTCGCCAACCGCATCTGCGCCCAGCTGCTGCTGCTCGCGGCGGAGGACCCGGACCGCGACATCTTCCTCTGGATCAACTCGCCGGGTGGCTCGGTCTACTCCGGCATGGCGATCTACGACACCATGCAGTACATCGACAACGACGTGTCGACCGTGGCGATGGGCATGGCCGCCTCGATGGGTCAGCTGCTGCTCTGCGCGGGCACCAAGGGCAAGCGGTACGCCCTGCCGCACGCGCGGATCATGATGCACCAGCCGTCCGGTGGCCTCGGTGGCACCGCGTCGGACATCGCGATCCAGGCCGAGCAGATGCTCTACACCAAGCGGATGTTCCAGGAGCGGGTCGCCCACCACACCGGGCAGAGCCAGGCGCAGATCGAGGCCGACTCGGACCGCGACCGCTGGTTCACCGCCCAGGAGGCCATGGACTACGGCTTCATCGACAAGGTGATCATCGGGGCCACGCAGGTTCCGGATGGCGCCGGGACCCTGAGCTGAGGAGCTGACGATGACCGATCTGAGCCTGCCGCCCCAGTTCGCGGCCGTGCACAACCGTTACGTCCTGCCGTCGTTCGTCGAGCGCACCTCGTACGGGGTCAAGGAGTCCAACCCGTACAACAAGCTCTTCGAGGACCGGATCATCTTCCTCGGCGTCCAGGTCGACGACGCGTCGGCCAACGACGTGATGGCGCAGCTGCTGACGCTGGAGGGCACCGACCCGGACCGCGACATCATCATGTACATCAACTCGCCCGGTGGTTCGTTCACCGCCATGACGGCGATCTACGACACCATGCAGTACGTCCGGCCGGACATCTCCACCGTCTGCCTGGGCCAGGCGGCCAGCGCGGCGGCGGTGCTGCTGTCGGCGGGCACCCCGGGCAAGCGGATGGCGCTGCCGAACTCGCGGATCATCATCCACCAGCCGGCCACCGAGGGCGGCTACGGGCAGGGCTCGGACATCGAGATCCAGGCCCGGGAGATCCTGCGGATGCGCACCCAGCTGGAGGACATGCTCTCCCGGCACTGCAACCGGCCGATCGAGCAGGTCCGCAAGGACATCGACCGTGACAAGATCATGACGGCCGAGGAGTCCAAGGAGTACGGACTGGTCGACACGATCCTGACCAGCCGCAAGAAGGGCCTGCTGGCCGCCAACGCGGCCCGCTGAGCACCACCGGTCGGAGGCCGGTCGGGTGAGCAGTTCCCGGCCGGCCTCTGACACACCCGTTTTGGGGGTCGGAGAAACCCTCGCCAGCGGGTAACGTCGGGTCCGTACGGCGTGGCCGGGTCGGACCGGCGGAACGGATTTCACCACGGACGGGCGCTCCGGCGTCCGCGGTTCAGGGCCGGTCTCCGGTCGACGAGTGCAGGGAGAACGTAGGTGGCACGGATCGGTGACGGCGGCGACCTACTGAAGTGCTCGTTCTGCGGCAAGTCGCAGAAGCAGGTCAAGAAGCTCATCGCGGGCCCAGGGGTCTACATCTGCGACGAGTGCATCGACCTCTGCAACGAGATCATCGAGGAGGAGTTGGCCGAGTCCGGCGAGGTGAAGTGGGAAGAGCTTCCCAAGCCGATGGAGATCTGCCAGTTCCTCGACAACTACGTCGTCGGCCAGGACCAGGCCAAGAAGGCGCTCGCGGTGGCGGTCTACAACCACTACAAGCGCATCCAGGCCGAGGCGGCCAACGCCCCCGGCTCCGGCAGCGACGCGGTCGAGCTGGCCAAGTCCAACATCCTGCTGCTCGGCCCGACCGGGTGCGGCAAGACGCACCTCGCGCAGACCCTGGCCCGGATGCTCAACGTGCCCTTCGCCATCGCGGACGCCACCGCGCTGACCGAGGCGGGCTACGTGGGCGAGGACGTGGAGAACATCCTCCTCAAGCTGATCCAGGCCGCCGACTACGACATCAAGCGCGCCGAGACGGGCATCATCTACATCGACGAGGTCGACAAGATCGCCCGTAAGTCGGAGAACCCGTCGATCACCCGGGACGTCTCCGGCGAGGGGGTGCAGCAGGCCCTGCTCAAGATGCTGGAGGGCACGGTGTCGAACGTGCCGCCGCAGGGTGGCCGCAAACACCCCCACCAGGAGTTCATCCAGATCGACACCACCAACGTGCTGTTCATCTGCGGTGGCGCCTTCGCCGGCCTCGACCAGATCATCGAGGCCCGCACCGGCTCCGGCGGCACCGGCTTCGGCGCCCGGCTCCGGTCGGTCTCCGAGCGTTCCACCGACGACATCTTCAGCCAGGTGATGCCGGAGGACATGCTCAAGTTCGGGCTGATCCCCGAGTTCATCGGCCGGCTTCCGGTGATCACCAACGTGCGCAGCCTGGACCGTTCCGCCCTGGTGCGCATCCTCACCGAACCGCGCAACGCCCTGGTCCGGCAGTACCAGCGGCTCTTCGAGCTGGACGGCGTCGAGCTGGAGTTCGAGCCGCCGGCGCTGGAGGCGATCGCCGACCAGGCCATGCTCCGCGGCACCGGTGCCCGTGGCCTGCGCGCCATCATGGAAGAGGTCCTCCTCTCCGTCATGTACGAGGTGCCGAGCAACCCAGACGCCGCCCGGGTGCTGATCACCCGCGAGGCCGTGCTGGAGAACGTCAACCCGACCATCGTGCCGCGCGAGTTCACCGGTCGCCGGGCCCGTCGCGACCGCGAGGAGAAGTCGGCCTGACCGACACCCCGTCCACCGTCGGAAGCACGGCCCCGCCCGGGGCCGTGCTTCCGCGCGTACGGGCGTTTCGACCCTGACCGCCACCTGACCGGCCGCCCACCCCGGTCCCACACCCTCGGCTCGCGGTCGCCCCTCGGTGGCGCTCCGGGCGTTCACGGTGTGCCCCTGTGATCGACCGTGGGTGTCCGAGCGCCCGTCCCGGGTGGCGCAGCCGGTCGGGTGTCCATGTTCCGGCCTCTCCGGGTCGCGGACTGTCCCGGGATCGCCGTCCGCCCGTACCCTGGGCAGCATGCGCGTCGCCGTCTGCCAGCTCAACGCCCGCGACGACCGGTCGGCCAACCTGGCCGCCGCCGAGGCCCTGCTCGTGCGGGCCGCGGCGGCCGGTGCCGACCTGGCGGTCCTTCCCGAGTACGTCGACTATCTCGGCCGGGCCGAGGGGATGCCGCCGGCCGAGGGGGTGGACGGGACGGTGGGCACCTTCTTCGCCGAGGTGGCCCGGCGACTGGGGATCTGGCTGGTCGCCGGCTCCTTCCACGAGGTCGGGCCGGACCCGGCGCACACCTGGAACACCTCGTTGGTCTTCGACCGTTCCGGCGTCCTCGCCGCCAGCTACCGGAAGATCCACCTGTACGACGTGGAGATCCCCGGTCGGGTGTCCTACCGGGAGTCCGCCACGGTGGCACCCGGAGCGGAACCCGTGGTGGTCGACGTGGAGGGTCTGCGGGTGGGGCTGACCATCTGCTACGACCTGCGCTTCCCGGAGCTGTACCGTCGGCTCGCCACGGACGGGGGTGCGCACCTGCTGGTCGTGCCGGCGGCGTTCATGATGCACACCGGCCGGGACCACTGGGAGGTTCTGCTGCGGGCCAGGGCGATCGAGAACCAGTGTTTCGTGGCCGCTGCGGGGCAGACCGGTGACCACGACCCGGGCCGGACGTGCTTCGGCCGCAGCATGGTGATCGACCCGTGGGGCACGGTGCTCGGTCAGGTGCCGGACGGGCCGGGTCTCACCGTGGTCGACCTCGACCTGGACCGGCTGCGCACGATCCGGGCCGAGCTGCCCAGCCTGGCCAACCGCCGTCTCTGAGCGGCTCGGCAGGCGGGCCCGCCGTGGGTGCCGGGCGTCGGTCAGCTCAGCAGCACTCCCACGACCGCCAGCGCGATGATCGCCGCCGCCGTCACCAGCAGGGCCGTTCCCATCCTGGAGGGTCCGCGTCGGGCCAGCCGAACGACCGACAGTACGACGACGACGAGGACGACCGCCGCGATCACCAGTTGCCAGAAGGGCAGCAGGAGTCCCAGCAGTGCGTCGTCGGCGAGGGTGACCGTGGGGGAGCGGGACGCCTCATCCATGGCAGCCACTCTGGCACGGATCGGCCACCTCGGCGTTGTTTCGGTACGCGGGCGGGACACCGGTAGGGCCGGATGTCGGCAGGCGACGCCCGCCGACGAGAGCAGTGACGATCATTGATTTGCCTTCCGTGGGACGTCCGCGTAACTTTCTCTCTGCACGCGGGAGGCCGGACGAACCGGCCGAGAACGGGCACCAGGATCGTGGCGGAGACGCCGAGCGATGCTGAGGATCGGGCGGTGCGAGGTGCCCCGAAAGTTGGGGTTGCGAACGCGAAGCCGACCGGGTAGAGTTCTGAAGCCGGCAGGGAGCCGGGCGGGCACCGCGAAAGCGGATGCCGGCCGGTCTGCCGATTCCCACGATCGTAACGACTGCCGGAAACGGTATGCGGTGCAACGTGGATACGGTCGAACCAGGCTGGCAGATCGCGACAGCGAATTTGACAGCGAAATTCGGTCCAAGTAGCTTAGGGAAGTTGCCCCGACTGGGTGGCCGTTGGTGCGGTGGTCTGGTTGGTGTGTGGTTGTTCTTTGAGAACTCAACAGGGTGCTTGTAAAGCCAGTGCCAATTGTTTTATACCCCGTGCCGGCTGAATCTTCGGGTTTGGTTGGTTGGGATTCCTTTGGCAACATGTTTGTT
>NZ_JACGMO010000123.1:0-23471 GCF_015354745.1 Micromonospora sp. S-DT3-3-22 | reverse complement strand
CCGCACGCCGGTCGTGCTCGACGCCGGCCCCGCCCGGCCCACGGTCGACGTGGCGTCGGCCCGGCCGGTGGTCGACGCCACGGCGCTGCCCGGGTTCGACCCGACGCTGCTCAGCAAGGCCACCAGGAGCATGGCGGCCACCGGCCCCTGGGACGCGTTCGGCACCGTGCCGGCCGACCCGGAGCCGGCCCGCGCCCCCGGCGTCGACCCGGAACCGGGCCACCCCGCCGGCGGCGACCCGGCCGGGGCCACGACGGTGCTGCCGGCCCGGGGCACCGCCGCGGTGACCCCGGTGGCCGACGCGCCCCGCCCGGCGGTCCCGCAGGCCGTCCTGCTCCCCACGGTGGGACAGACCACCGCGCCGACGACGGACCGGCCGGCCCCGCTGCCCGGCATCCGGCAGCGGGTCCCCGGGGCCAGCCTGCCCCGTACCGCACCGGTCGTCGGGCCGGTGGACGGCAGCCGGGCCGACCCGGACGCCGCGCGGGCCCTGGTCGAACAGTTCCAGTCCGGGGTGCACCGGGCCGAACAGGCCGTGCCGGCCGCCGCGCCCGCTGCCGCCCAGCCCCCCGCCGTACCGGCGGTGCCCCGGCTGACCCGGCGGATCCCGGGCGCCAACCTGACCGTCTCACCGCCCCGGCAGGCACCGAGCCAGAATCCGGGAGATCCGGGCGAGGTCCGCGATCTCATCAACGCGTTCGAGACGGGCGTCGCCCGGGCTCTGCGCGAAGTCCGCACCGACCACCGCACTGAAGAAGGAACGACACGGTGACCAGCCCGCACGTACACGAGAACGTCGACTACCAGAACCATCCCGCCGGGGACCTCAGCCCGGAGGCGCGCACGTTCAACTGGCTGTTGGACTCGTTCACCTCCAGCACCGCCGGCGTCCTGGAGGCCATCGCGGTCTCCTCCGACGGGCTACTGATGGCCATGTCGTCGATCAAGGACCGGTCCAACGCGGAACGCCTCGCCGCCGTCGTCTCCGGCATGACCAGCCTGGCCGGGGGCGCCGCCAGCTGGTACGCCCTCGGCGGGCTCAACCGGGTGATCGTCGACATGGCCGACGGCTACCTGCTGATCACGGCGATCAGCAGCGGCTCCGTGCTGGGCGTGATCGCCGACCGGTCGGCCAACCTGGGCACCGTCGCGTACGAGATGACGCTCTTCGCCGGCCGGGCCGGCGGCGCGCTGACACCGAGACTCATCGCCGAGCTGAAGAACGCCGTTCAGCAATGACCCGGGACGCCGCTGGCGAGGAACCGGAACCCGACCCCATGGTCCGGGTCCGCCCCTACCTGCGGACCCCGATGGGCGACGCGACACCGACGCCCGCGCCCGTCCCCGAGCCGGAGGCCGACCGCCCGGCCAGCCCCCGCCCGTTCGTGCTGACCGCCGGGCGGGTGGCCGGCGCGGACCCGGCGATCGGCCTGGAAACCCAGGTCACCGCCCGGTCCGGGCCGGGTCGGGCCGCCGCCGTGGCGGCCCTGCTGGCCCCCGAGCTACAGGCGATCGTCGCCCTGTGCGGTGAGCCCATCTCGGTCGCGGAGATCTCCGCCCGGATGCGGCTGCACCTCGGCGTGACCCGGGTGCTGGTCGGTGACCTGCGGGCCGCCGGCCATCTCGACGTGCACGTCGGCGCCGTCGACGACGCATTTGACCCCGACCTCATCCTGCGAGTGATTGATGGACTCCGTGCGATCTCCTGAATGGCCGGTCGCCCCGCTCGGCGGGCTCGCCGCGAACAGTGCCTCCGCCCGCTACGGACAGCCCGTGGGTGGCCCTCCGACGGCGCCGCAGCACCCGAGCGCGCCGCCGCCGTACCGACCGCCGGCGGCGTCGGCGACACCGACGGCGGACACCCGCACCGGCCCGCCGGCCGCCCCGCCGATCCCGGTCAAGCTGCTCATCGCCGGGGGTTTCGGGGTCGGCAAGACGACCACGGTCGGCGCGATCTCCGAGATCGCCCCGCTGACCACCGAGGCCGAGATGACCAGCGCCGGGATCGGGGTGGACGACCCGGGGGCCCGCAGCGGGAAGACCACCACCACGGTGGCGATGGACTTCGGCTGCGTCACCATCGACCGGAGCCTGAAGCTCTACCTGTTCGGCACGCCCGGCCAGGACCGGTTCGGTTTCATGTGGGACGACCTGGCGCGGGGCGCGCTCGGCGCGTTGGTGGTGGTGGACAGCTCCCGGCTGGACGACTGCTACCCGGCGATCGACTTCTTCGAGCGGGCCGGCCTGCCCTTCGTGGTCGGGGTGAACACCTTCGACGGCCGGCTGACCCACGAGCTGGGGGCGATCCGGTGGGCGCTGGCCATCGGTGACCACGTGCCGCTGGTGCAGTTCGACGCCCGGGAACGGCTGTCGGTGCGGGACGCCCTGCTGGTCGTCCTGGACCGGGCGCTGGACCGGGCGGTGCGGGAGAAGGGCGCCTGACCGAACGGACGCCCGGTCGTTTCCATCGGAGAGGGGGACGTGATGAGGGGTGGTCTGGACGAGACACTGGCCCGGCTGGCCCGCCGTGAGGAGGCCCGTCGCCGCCGGTCGGCCGATCCGGAGACCGACGACGGCGGGTCGACCCTGGCCTTCGAGGCCACCGGCCGCGCGACCACCGCCCCGGCCCACCCCGGGCCGGCCGCCGCTGAACTGGCCCACCCCGGGCCGGGGGCCGCCGCGACGGCGGCTGCCGAACTGGCCCGGACCGGGCCTGCGCCGGCCCCCGCCGGCGACCCGGTGGAGGAGGTGGCCGAGGCGGTCCGCCGGGTGGTGGCCGCCCGTCCCGGGCTGACCGTGGTGCTACGCGTCGAGTACGCGGGGCGCACGTACCCGCTGCGGATCGAGCAGGCGCAGCCCGCCGCCCGCAACGAACGGCCGGGTGCCGGGGCCCGCACCGAACGACCGGAGAACGGGGTACGCAACGAGCGGCCGGAGGTGGGGGCGCGGGCGGGCGTCGACCCGCCGACCTCCCCGCCGCCGGCCTGGCCGCTGGCCGACCGGACGCCACCGGCGTGGACCCCGGCCCGGGAGATGCCGGGTGTCGATCCGGCGGCCCGGCTCGCCGAGTTGATCCGGCGGGACCCGACGCTGCTCGACAACGACACCTGACGGTACGACCGGGGCGCGGCACCCCGCGTCCGGGCCGACCGGGCGGCTGGCCTGGGCGGTCGTACCGGACGACCACGGGCGTCGGCGGCGGCGGGCGGCTACTGTCGGGCGATGCCCGCACCGGATCTGACCCTGACCGCCAGCCTGCGCCCGGCCGCGCTGGACGCCCGACGTGGCATCGTCCGGCTGCACCCGGAGGTGCTCACCGCCCTGGCGCTGCGCCCCGGGGACCCGGTGCGGCTGGCCGGCAGGCGGGTCACCGCCGGGATCGTCGCGCCCGCCGAGCCGACCGCCAGCGCCGCCCTGCTCTATGCCGACGACCTGACGCTGGGCAACCTGGGGCTGCGCGACGGCGGTCAGGTGACCGTCGGTCCCGCCCCGGTGACCCCGGCCCGTCGGGTGACCCTTTCCGGCCCGGTGTCGGTGCTCGCCGCGGTGTCCCCGGAGATGCTCCGGCTCGCCCTGCTCGGCAAGGTCGTCAGCGAGGGTGACAACGTCTCGCTGCTCCCCCAGGACGTGCTCCCCGACGCCTCGGTACGCGGTCTGGTCGAGGCCGCCCGCCGCAGCCTCGCCAACACCGTCGGGTACGCCTGGACGAGCACCCTGCTGACCGTGGTCGCCGCCGAGCCGCAGACCGGTGGCCTGGTCACCATGGACACCGTGGTCGGTTGGGAACACGGCCAGGTCACCCACGGCTCCTCCGGCCCGGCCGGGTCCGGGCGGGGGTCGACCGGCCGGACCGGGGCGGCTCCGGCCGACGGCGCGACGGGTCCGGCCGGGGAGGCCGGCAGGACCGGGCACGACGACGACGTGCCGCACGTGGACGAGCTGCCCGGCCTGCGGGCCCAGGCCGAGGAGCTGACCGAACTGTTGGACCTCGGCTTCCACCACCGGGAGGTGCTGGGGCGGTTGGGTACCAAGGTCTCGCTCGGTGTGCTGCTCGGCGGGCCGGCCGGCTCGGGCAAGTCGGCGCTGGTGCGGGCGGTGGCGAAGGCGGTCGGCGCCCGGGTACGCCCGCTGTGGGCACCGGAACTCGCCGCGCTGACCAACGACGCGGCGGCCCGACGGCTGCGCGAAACCGCCGCCGAGCTGGCCTCGGGCGGGCCGGCCGTGCTGCTGGTCACCGACGTGGAGGCGCTGGCCCCGGCCGAGGACGCCGGACCGCTGGCCACCGTGTTCCGGCAGGTGGTCGCCGGGGTCGTCCGGTCGGGCACGGCGGTGGTGTGCACCACCTCGCGGCCGGAGTCGGTCGATCCGGGGTTGCGCGCGCCGGACCTGCTGTCACTGCGGATCTCGGTGCCGCTGCCCGATCCGGCGTTGCGCCGGGAACAGCTGACCGTGCTGACCCGGCAGGTGCCGCTGGCCGAGGACGTCCGGCTCGACGAGGTGGCCGGGCGTACCCCCGGGTTCGTCGCCGCCGACCTGGCCGCGCTGGTCCGCGAGGCCGGGGTACGGGCGGCGCTGCGGCAGAAGACGGCGCAGACGCCGACGGTGGCGATGGCCGACTTCACGGCGGCGCTGGAGGTGGTCCGGCCCACCACCATGGCGGCGTCCACGCTGGAGCTGGCGACGGTCACCCTGGACGACGTCGGCGGTCTCGGCGAGGTGAAGCAGACCCTCACCGAGTCGGTGCTCTGGCCGCTGACCTACCCGGACACCTTCGCCCGGCTGGGGGTGCAGCCGCCCCGGGGGGTGCTGCTCTACGGGCCGCCCGGGTGCGGCAAGACCTACCTGGTGACCGCCCTGGCCGGGACGGGACGGGCGAACGTGCTGTCGGTGAAGGGTGCCGAGCTGTTGTCCAAGTGGGTCGGCGAGAGCGAGCGGGCGGTGCGGGAGCTGTTCCGCCGGGCCCGCGAGGCCGCGCCGACGCTGGTCTTCCTCGACGAGATGGACGCGCTGGCCCCGGTGCGCGGTCAGGCCACCGACGGCGGTACGACCGACCGGGTGGTGGCCGCCCTGCTGACCGAGCTGGACGGGGTGGAGGCGCTGCGCAACGTGGTGGTGATCGGGGCGACCAACCGCCCGGACCTGGTCGACCCGGCCCTGCTGCGCCCCGGCCGGCTGGAACGGCTGGTGTACGTGCCGCCGCCGGACGGACCGGCCCGCGCGGAGATCCTGCGGGCCGCGTCCCGCGCCGTGCCGCTCGCCGAGGACGTCGACCTGGCGGCGCTCGGCGAGGAGTTGGCCGGCTTCTCGGCGGCGGACTGTACGGCGCTGGTGCGGGAGGCGGCGCTGGCCGCGATGCGGGAGTCGCTGTCGGCCGCCACGGTCACCGCCGCGCACGTCGCCACCGCCCGGGACCGTGTCCGCCCCTCCCTGGACCCGGCGCAGGTCGCCTGGCTGGCCGCCTACGCCGGCAAGCACGCGGGCTGAGCCGGCTGTCGTCGGCCGATTCGACGACGGGCCGGTGACCGGCGGCGGGGTCAGCCGGCGGCGGGGGGTGTCGCGTCGAGCGAGATCTCCGCGTACACCTTGTGGTCGTCCTCGCGGAGCTTGGCGCCGCAGGTACGCAGCACCGCGACGGCCCCCAGGTTGTCGGGGGTGGTCTCGGCGACGACGGAGTGCATGCCGGCCGCCGCGGCAGCGTTGAGCAACTCCCGCAGGGCCGCCGCGCCGAGGCCCTGGCCCCGGGCCGACCGGCCGAGCCACATCCCGGTCTCCACCACCCCCGGGGCGTCGCAGCGGGTCATCCTGATCATGCCGACCACCTCGCCGCCGGCACACACGGCGAACATCAGGGTGCGGGTCGGACCGTTCAGCCCACCGAAGCTGGCCCGGTGGAAATCCCGGAACGCCTCCCGGCGGGCGAGCGACCAGCCGGCCGGGGCGTCTACCGGGGGCATGACGTCACTCGGCTCCGCCTCGGCCGCCGCTACGGAGAGCAACGATTCGAGGTTCGCCTCGTCCACCGGTTCCAGCCGTACCGTGCCTGCCACGTGCCGCAGTCTGCCGCCCACACCGGCCATCGTCCACCCCTTCGGCCGGTGACTGGCGGTCTGGTCGGAGGTATCGGCCGGTCGTCCCATCGGAGCCGGGAACCTCACGCTCCGCTGTCAGCGCGGGCGGGGCTCAGCGGCGGCGGTTGCGGGCGCGGGAGGCGCGCAGCCGGCGGAGCCGGCCGATCAACAGCGGTTCGGCGACCAGCGCGGCGGGGCGGTCCAGCAGGGCGTTGAGCAACTGGTAGTAGCGGGTCGCGGACAGCCCGAAGGTGTCCCGGATGGCCTGCTCCTTGGCCCCGGCGTGCCGCCACCACTGCTGTTCGAAGGCGAGGATCGACCGCTCCCGCTCGGTCAGCTCGTCGCCACCGGCCGCCGCCCGCGCAGCGGCCGGCCCGGCCTCCGGCCCGGATCGGGGCGACGGCACGTCGGCGTCCGGTGCCGGCCGGGGTGAGGGCACCGGCGGCGCGGACCGGGCGTCGGTGGGCGGTGTGGGGTCGGCGGGCGGCATGGCGTCGGTGGGCGGCGGCACGGCGCTCCTCGGCAGGGTGGACGACCGGGCGTGCCGGCCGGGGAAACCCAGCTTAACCAGGGTGGGCGACGCTTCCGGACGACGGACGGGCCCGGGTCGACAGGTGGTCGACCCGGGCCCGTCCCGGTCGGGTACCGCCCGCGCCGGGCGGCACCCCGGATCAGGTGACGTCCCGCCGGCGCATCATCCAGAACGCGGCGACCATCACCACGACGGTGCCGATGCCGAACACCAGTGCCGAGTCCTGCCAGGTCACCAGCATCTCCTTGGGCGTGCACTCGCCCTGGACGAAGTCGCAGGAGCGGTAGTCGACGAGCGTCCACTGCTTCTGGAACCAGGCCAGCGCGTAGGTGGACAGCACCCACCGGTCACCGAACCGGACCTCGGCGATCGTCGTGGCGATCCGGATGCCGATCTCGCTGACCACCCCGGCCCCCACGGCCACCCCGAGCGCCATCGCCGTGTGCCGGCCCAGGGACGCCAGGGCGAAGGCCACCGCACCGGCGGCGAGGATCATCGCCAGCGCCCGCAGGCCGCTGATCCCGGCGGACTGCCACACCCCGGAGGTGACCTTCTCGGTGGTCCCCCGGAACGTGGCGATCAGCCAGAAGGCCAGTGTCCACAGCGCCCCGAGCACCACGGTCACCCCGGTCAGCGTGGTGAGGACGGCGGCCAGTTTGGTGCCGAGCACGGTGAGCCGTTTCGGCCGCCACAGCAGCAGGTTCATCATTCCGCCGGTGCTCCACTCGGCGCCCACGAACGAGGCGCCGATCAGGAAGCCGAACAGCGCCACCGCCCCGGCGAAGATGGCGACGAAGTTGCCGAACTCGGTCCGGAAGTCGAACTGGTAGGGCAGGTTCCACTTCGGGTCGAACATGTCGGCGGTGGGCTTCCAGTCCCGGCCGCAGTTCGGGCCGTACCGCTCGTCGGTCTGCTCGCCACGCGCCTTGGCCGCGTCGCACTCGACGATCGAACGCTCCCACTCCCGGACGGCGTCCCGGAAGTTCGCGTCCGACTCCGCCTGCGCCTGGGCGATCACGGCCGGGGAGAGCTTGTGGCTGGAGAAGGCGAAGGCGGTGACGATGCCGGCCAGGCCGAGGACGAGCAGGACCAGCATGACCCGGGTGAGCCGGCGCTTGGCCAGCCGACGCAGTTCGGTGACGTACAGGCTCATGCGCCCCACCCTCCCGTGGTGCCGGCGGTGCGGCCCGGCTCGCCGATCGTGGCGGACTCGTCGACCTGGCGGTGCTGACCGGGGACCGGAGCGGTGGCGGTGATCTCCAGGAAGACGCTCTCCAGGTCCACCGACACCGGGGCCAGTTCGCTGACGTACAGGTGTTGTTCGGCCAGCAGCCGGCTGACCGTGGCCGGCTTGTCCACGCCGGCCAGCATCAGGTGGTCCGGGTGGCGGGTGACCGCGACGCCGGCCCGGCCGAGCAGGTCGGCGGCGGCGGCGAGGTCCTCGGCGGCGTCCAGCCGCACCCGTACGCCGCCGTGCGAGTGCTGGGCCAGCACCTGCTCCACCGGACCGGCGGCGACCCGGCGGCCCAGCGAGATGATGGTGACCTCGTCGCAGATGAGCTGGATCTCGCCGAGGATGTGGCTGGAGAGCACCACGGTCATCCCGGATTCGGCGAGGTTGCGCATCAGGGTGCGCATCTCCCGGATGCCGCCCGGGTCGAGGCCGTTGGCCGGCTCGTCGAGGATCAGCAGTTTGGGGTTCTTGAGCAGGGCGGAGGCGACGGCGAGCCGCTGCTTCATGCCGAGCGAGTACGTCTTGACCCGCTCGCCGGCCCGGTCGCGCAGCCCGACGAGTTCGAGCACCTCGTCGACCCGTACGGCGGGGACGTCGCCGGCCCCGGCCAGCAGGGACAGGGTGTCCCGGGCGGAGAAGTGCGGGAAGAACTGCGGGCTCTCCACGATCGCGCCGACCTGCCCGGCGACGGTGGGCAGCGCGCCGGGCACCTCGTGGCCGAGGATGGACATCCGCCCGCCGTCGGGCTGGATCAGCCCGAGCAGGGTACGCAGGGTGGTGGTCTTGCCCGATCCGTTGGGGCCGAGGAAGCCGTGCACCTGGCCGGCCTCCACCCGCATGTCGAAGCCGTCCAATGCGTTGCGGACCCCGCGTCGGCGGCTCTTGTACGTCTTACGTAGACCTTCGATCTCCAGGACAGCCGACAAGCTGCGCCTCCCCCGATGGTGGCTGATGACAGCGGTCACCATACTCGGTATACCCGCCAGGGCAATACCCGGTATGCATCGGCGCGCGAACCACTACCGACGGTGTATCAACGAGTCACTCAGGCGCAGACGACGGTCACCCCGGCGGCGCGGAACGCATCGACGAGTTCCGGGGCCGCCCCGGAGTCGGTCACCAGGGTCTCCACCCGTTCGACCGGGCAGATCCGGGCGAACGCGTGCCCGCCCAGCTTGGACGAGTCCGCGATGATCACGACCCGCTTGGCCCGCGCCACCATCAGGTTGTTCATCGCCGCCTCACCCTCGTGGTGGGCGGCGGCACCCAGCTGGGGATCGAGCGCGTCCACGCCCAACAGGGCGACGTCCAGGGTGACCTCGCGCAGCAGCGCCCCACCCAGCGGGCCGACCAGCTCGAACGACTTCGGCCGCACCACACCCCCGGCGACCACCACCTTCATCCGGGAGCGGACCAGCAGTTCGTTGGCGATGTTCAGGGCGTTGGTGACCACGGTGAGCTGGGCACCCTCGGCGCTGGTGTTCAGATCCGGCCGGACGGCCAGGGCACGGGCCACCTCGGTGCTGGTGGTGCCGCCGTTGAGGCCGACCACGGTGCCGGGGGAGACGAGCGCGGCGGCGGCGGCCCCGATCCGCTGCTTCTCCGCCGAGTGCTTGGCCGTCTTGTAGCGCAGCGGCAGGTCGTACGAGACGCCGTTGGCGACCGCGCCGCCCCGGGTCCGGGTGATCATCTGCTGCTGGGCGAGCTGGTCGAAGTCGCGCCGGATGGTGGCCTGGGAGACGTCCAGCCGCTCGGCGGCCTCCTCGACGCTGACCCGACCACTGTCGGTGAGCATTTCGAGCAGAGCGTTCCACCTGGCGTACCGGTCCACGGGGGGCCTCCGACTCTGCACGAAGGGTGATCGAATGCGTGCACAGTAGTGCGCGAAACTCCCGGTACGCAAAACCCCCGACTGCGCGATCCGGGGGCAGGTTGCCACGCGCACCTCGTTTCGCGCAGAATAACGCGCGAAAGACGGTGGTAATGAGCCGTATTGCGCACCTCCCACCCCTGTGCGAGGAGTTCCCCATGGCGTACGTCGACGCGGAGATCGCCAGCCAGCCCGACTGCTGGCGGGAGGCGGCCCGACTGGCCGGCACCGTCGCCGGCGTCCTCCCCCGCCCCGGCGAGCGGGTCGCCGTCGTCGGTTGCGGCACGTCCTGGTTCATGGCCATGGCGTACGCCGGGCTACGTGAACGGTCCGGCCACGGCGAGACCGACGCCTTCCAGGCCAGCGAGTTCCCCGCCGACCGCCGCTACGACCGGCTGATCGCGGTCACCCGCTCCGGCACCACCACCGAGGTGCTCGACCTGCTCGCCGCGCTGCGCGGCCGGACCCCCACCACCGTCCTGGTCGGCGACCCCGGCTCGCCCGCCGTCACGCTGGCCGACGCGGCCGTGCCGATGCCCTTCGCCGACGAGCGTTCGGTGGTGCAGACCCGGTTCGCCACCACCGCCCTGGCCCTGCTCCGCGCCCACCTCGGCGACAACGTCGAGGCGCTGGCCGCCGACGCCGAGGTCGCCGTCCGCGCCCCGCTGCCGCTCGACCCGGCCCGCATCGACCAGGCCACCTTCCTCGGTCGCGGCTGGACGGTCGGGCTGGCCCAGGAGGCCGCGCTGAAGTGCCGCGAGGCGGCCACCTTCTGGGCCGAGGCGTACCCGGCGATGGACTACCGGCACGGCCCCATCTCGATCGCCGGCCCCGGCCGGCTGGTCTGGGCGTTCGGGGAGCTGCCCGAGGGCCTGCCGGAGGACGTGGCGGCCACCGGGGCGGCGTTCGTGCACAGCCGGCACCACGGCTGCCACACCGTGCTCGGCAGCTGGGCGGCCGGCCGGACCCCGGTCGACCCGATGGCCGACCTGATCCTGGCCCAGCGCTTCGCGGTGGCCCTGGCGACCAGCCGGGGGCTGGACCCGGACGCACCCCGGCACCTGACCCGCTCCGTGGTGCTGGCATGACCGACGGGCCGTCGGGCGACGACCGGGTGGTCGTCGCGCTGGACGTCGGCGGCACCGGCATGAAGTGCGCCCTGGTCCGGCCGGACGGCAGCGTGCTGCACGCCGAACGGCACCCGACCGACGCCGGGCGCGGCCCGGACGCCGTGGTGCAGACCGTCCTCGCCGTCGCCGAAGGGCTGGCCGAACGGGCCCGCGCCGCCGGGTCGACCCCGGTGGCCTGCGGCGTCGCCGTGCCCGGGGTGGTCGACGAGGCCGCCGGGGTGGCGGTCTGGTCGGCCAACGTCGGCTTCCGGGACGTACCGCTGCGCAGGCTGGTGGGGGCGCGGCTCGGGCTGCCGGCGGCGCTCGGCCACGACGTGCGGGTCGGCGGGATCGCCGAGGCCCGGCTCGGTGCCGGCCGGGACGCCCGGCACGTGCTCTTCGTCGCGATCGGCACCGGCATCGCCGCCGCCCACGTGGTCGCCGGCTCGGCCGCCGTCGGCGCGCACGGTGCCGCCGGGGAGATCGGCCACATCCTGGTACGCCCCGACGGCCCGCGCTGCGGGTGCGGCCGGCCCGGCTGCCTGGAGGCCCTCTCGTCCGCCTCGGCCGTCGCCCGCCGCTACGCCGAACTGGCCGGGGCGACGGCGAGCGCGGCCGACGTGGCCGGGCGGGCGGCGGCCGGTGAGGAACTGGCCGGGCGGGTGTGGCGGGAGGCCGTCGAGGCCCTCGCCGACGGGCTCGCCACCGGGCAGGCGCTCTACGACGTCGACACCATGGTCATCGGTGGCGGTCTGGCCCGGGCCGGCGGGCAGCTGCTCGACCCGCTCCGCGCGGCCCTGCGCGAACGGATGACCTTCCATCGGGAGCCGCGCCTGGTCGCGGCGGCCCTCGGCGACGAGGCCGGCTGCCTCGGTGCCGCCCTGCTCGCCCTCGACAGTCTGGAGAGACGATGACCCAGCGGGTGACCGGCAAGGTGGTGACCCCGACCGGCGTGATCCGGCAGGGGTGCGTGGAGCTGGACGGCGAGCGGATCACCGCCGTCGCCGAGTACCCGGCCAAGCGCGACGGGCACTGGATCGTGCCGGGGTTCGTGGACATGCACACCCACGGCGGGGGCGGGCACACCTTCACCACCGGTGACGCCGACGCCGCCCGCGAGGCCGCCGCGTTCCACCTGCGGCACGGCACCACCACCCTGCTGGCCAGCCTGGTCAGCTCCCCGTTCGAGCTGATGCGCACGGCGACCGCCGCGTTCGCGCCGCTGGTCGCCGAGGGGGTGCTGGCCGGCGTCCACTTCGAGGGGCCGTACCTGTCGGCGGCCCGGTGCGGCGCGCAGAACCCGGAGTTCCTCCGCGACCCGTCCACCGACGAGCTGGGCCGGCTCATCGCGGACGGCGGCGGGGCGGTCCGCATGGTCACCCTGGCCCCCGAGCGCCCCGGCGCGCTGGACGCCATCAAGCTGCTCACCTCGCACGGGGTGGTCGCCGCCGTCGGCCACACCGACGCCACCTGGGAGCAGACCCGGGCCGCCGTCTCGGCCGGGGCGAGCGTCGGCACCCACCTGTTCAACGGGATGCGCCCGCTGCACCACCGCGAGCCGGGCCCGGTGGTGGCCCTGCTGGAAGCCCCGAACGTGGTCTGCGAGCTGGTCGCCGACGGGGTGCACCTGCACGACGGGATGCTCACCTTCGCCACCACCGTGGCCGGTCCGGAGCGGGTCGCGTTGATCACCGACGCGATGGCCGCCGCCGGCATGCCCGACGGCGAGTACGAGCTGGGCGGCCAGCGGGTCGCCGTGTCCGACGGGGTGGCCCGGCTGGCCCGGGACGGGGCGATCGCCGGCAGCACCCTCACCATGGACGCGGCGCTGCGGCACGCCGTCACCGCCGGCATCCCGATCACCGACGCGGTACGCATGGTCGCCACCACCCCGGCCCGCGCCATCGGCCTCGGCGACCGGGTCGGCGCGCTCCAGACGGGCCGCCGGGCGGACCTGGTGGTGCTCGACGACGAGCTGAACGTCGTCCGGGTGATGCGCGCCGGCACCTGGCTCGACTGACCCGGGCCGCCGCCCCCAGCCTCCTCGGTGACCTGCTCGACGGTGTGCACCGGCGAGCACCGAGGATGCCGTGCGCGTCCTTTCGAGCTGATGACGTCAACGGCTCACGGGGCACCCGACGGTGCCGGTGCCCGACGAGGACGGGCGGGTCAGGCGGTGGGAACCTCGACGCCCAGGACGGCCTGCTCGTCGGGGCGGTGCACCAGCACGTCGGCCAGGTAGGACTGCACCGCCGGCCCCATCCCCACGTCCCGGCCGGCCCGCTCGGAGAGCAGCCACTTGTGCTCGATGATCTGCGCGAAGATCTCCTGCGGTTCCAGCTTGTGCCGCAGGTGCGCCGGGACCGCCCGGACGACCGGCTCGAAGACCTCGGTCAGCCAGCGGTGGGCCGCCTGCTGCTCGTCGGTCAGGTCGCTCTCCACCCGGTAGGCGTCCAGGTCGTTGAGCAGTCGCCGGGCCTGGTTCTCCTCGGCGTCCAGGCCGGTGAGCCGGATCAGCCGCCGGGTGTGGTAGCCGGCGTCGACGACCTTCGGGCGGACCAGGTACCGCCCGTCGTCGACCGTCGACAGGGCCACCTCGGCCACGTCGAAGCCGAGATCGTTGAGGCGGCGGATGCGGCGCTCGATGTCGTGCCGGGCCTCCCGCTCGACCTGCTGCTCGTAGGTGATCTCGTGCCAGAGCCGTTCGTAGCGCTGCACGACCTCCTCGCAGACCACCTCCGGGTCGATCGACTCGTGCAGCAGCCCCGCCGCCTGGAGGTCCAGCGCCTCACCGAAGATGTTGACCCGGGCGATCTCCAGGTCCTCTCCGCGCTGGCCGGATGAGAGCGAACGGTGCAGCGCGCCGGTCTCGGCGTCGACCAGGTAGGCGGCGAACGCCCCGGCGTCCCGCCGGAACAGGGTGTTCGACAGCGAGCAGTCGCCCCAGAAGAAGCCGGTCAGGTGCATCCGGACCAGCAGCACGGCGAGGGCGTCGAGCAGCCGGCCCATCGTCTCCGGGCGCAGCGTGCGGGAGAACAGCGCCCGGTAGGGCAGCGAGAACTGGAGGTGCCGGGTGATCAGCACCGGGTCCAGCGGGGTGCCGTCGTCGGCCTGCCGGTCGGCCACGATAGCGATCGCCTCCACCGACGGGAAGTCGATCCGTTCCAGCGCCCGCAGCAGGTCGTACTCGCGTTCGGCGACCCGTTCCCCGGTTTCCTTGACCGCGTACACGTAGTCGCCGAGGCGGACGAACCGGACGATGTGCCGGGAGATGCCCTGCGGCAGCGCCACCAGGTGCCGGGCGGGCCACTGTTCCAGCGGAGTCGACCAGGGAAGGTCGAGCAGCGCCGGGTCGACGAGGGCCGAGGTGATCCGCACGGGGACAAGTGTGCCGGGTGTCCCCCGTCCGACGCCTCCCTTCGTGGTTCGGCACACATCGACCCCGGGCCGTGCCGTCCCGACCACCGCGTCGGCCGGTAGCGTGATCGCGTGCGGGAGCGAACCACGACGGTACGCGGCGGAGTGCGGCTCAGACCGGTCCGTCCGGCCGGCTGGTGGTACGACCTGCTGCTGCTCACCGCCCTGGTCGCGCTGACCGGGGCGCTCGCCACCGACCACCTGTTCGGCATCGACCGGGCGGTCGCCGACTGGGCCGACGGGCACCGGCCGACCGCCGCCTACTGGATCGCCCGGATGCTCAACCTGCTCGGCCAGGGCACCCCGTTGACGCTGCTCGCCGCCGCCCTGGGGGTGCTGCTGGCCGTCCGGCTCCGCTCGGTCCGCCCGCTGCTGCCCCCGGTGGTCGCCTTCGCGCTCACCTACCTGACCATCGGCCCGCTCAAGGTGTGGACGGCCCGCCCGGCCCCGAGCGCCAGCGTGAAGGAACCGTTCCTGTCGCCGGAGCGGACCCTGCCGCTGTTCCAGCACGACCTGCCGGTCCGCTACGCCCAGTCGTACCCGTCGGGGCACGTGGCCAACGCGATCGTCTGGTACGGCGTGCTCGCCCTGCTGCTCGTCCCGCTGCTGCGGACCGTCGGCCGGCGGATGCCACCCCGGCTGGCCACCGCCGTGCGGGTGGTGCCGCCGCTGGTGGTCCTGTGCACCACCACCTACCTGGGCTGGCACTGGCTGACCGACTCGGTGGCCGGGCTGCTGCTCGGCCTGCTGCTGGACCGGCTGCTGCGCCGGATCCCCTGGGACGACCTGCCACTGCCCCGCCGGCTGCGCGGCCGGGCCGGCCCGTTCACCGCCGACCCGGGCCGGTCGCCCGATGGGGGCCGCCCGTTCACCTCCGCCCCTTAACCTGCCGGGGTGGATCGGCTGAGCCGGCGGTTGGGCGTACCCGATGCGGTGGTGGTCGGGTTGGGGGCGATGCTCGGCGCGGGCGTGTTCGTGGTCTTCGCCCCGGCGGCAGCGGCGGCCGGCGGCACCGGGCTGCTGGTGGCGCTGGCGCTGGCCGGGTTCGTCGCCTACTGCAACGCGACCAGCTCTGCCCGGCTGGCCGCCCGCTACCCGGAGTCCGGCGGCACGTACGTCTACGGCCGGGAACGCCTCGGCCCGTTCGCCGGGTTCCTCGCCGGCTGGGGTTTCGTGGTCGGCAAGACGGCGAGCTGCGCGGCGATGGCGTTGACCATCGGGGCGTACCTGTGGCCGGGGCAGGCCCGGCTGGTCGCGGTCGGCGCGGTGCTCGCGGTGACCGGGGTGAACCTGCGCGGCGTCACCCGCACGGTCGCCGCCACGAAGGTGCTGGTGGTCGTGGTGCTGGCGGTGCTGGCCCTGGTCGCGGTGACCGGCCTGGCCGCCGGGGAGGTCCGGTTCGACCGGCTCGCCGAGGGCGGCGGTACGGCCCGGGGCGTGCTGACCGCCGCCGGCCTGCTCTTCTTCGCCTTCGCCGGGTACGCCCGGATCGCCACCCTCGGTGAGGAGGTCCGCGACCCGGCCCGCACGATCCCCCGGGCGGTGCCGCTGGCCCTCGGGGTGGTGCTGGTGGTCTACCTGCTCCTCGCGGTGGTCGCGGTCGGCGTGCTCGGCCCCGACCGGCTGGCCGTCTCCGTCGCGCCCCTGGCCGACGTGGTGACCGTCGCCGGGCTGCCCGGCCTGGCCTGGGTGGTCCGGGCCGGGGCGACGGTGGCGGTGACGGGGGTGTTGCTGTCCCTGCTCGCCGGGGTGGGCCGCACCCTGCTGGCGATGGCCCGCCGCCGGGACGTGCCGGGGGCGCTGGCCGCCGTGCACCCGGTGCACCGGGTGCCGCACCGCGCGGAGCTGACCGTGGCCGCCGTGGTGGTCGCGGTGGTGGCGCTCGGCGACGTCCGGGGCGCGATCGGCTTCTCCAGCTGCACGGTGCTGGTCTACTACGCGATCACCAACGCCGCCGCGTGGACCCTGGGCCGGGACCCGGCCCGACGGCTGCCCACCCGGGCGCTCGCCGGGGCGGGGCTGGTCGGCTGCCTGCTGCTCGCGGTCAGCCTGCCGACGGCAGGCGTCCTCGCCGGTTTCGGGGTGCTCGCCCTCGGCGCGCTCTGGTACGCCGTCCGCCCCCGCTAGTCACTCCTGCGGATCGCGCGACGCCGGGATGTCGGCGGTCGGCGGGACGGCCGGCGGGGGCGGGGTGGTCTCGCGGAGCAGGGCGCTCAGCCCCGCCCGCCGGGCCACCACGGTCAGCCGGTCCCCCGCCGAGATCACCATCCGGGGGTCGGCCCGCCAGTCGGTCCTGTGGCCGGGCCGGGAGTGGGCCAGCAGGCGCACCTCGCCGGGGCGGGCCACCGCGCCGAGCGGGCGACCGTCCAGGGCCGCACCGGCCGCCACCGGCACCTCCACCACCAGCAGGGCGTGCCGGTCGACCGGGATGGTGGCGATCACCGCCCGGTCCAGCAGGGCGGCGGCGAAGGACGGCGCCGCCAGGTAGGACACGCTGCGCGAGATGCCGATGCCGAACGCCCGCTGGATGCGTTCGGCGAAGTCGCCGTCGAAGAGCCGCAGCACCACCCGCAGTTCCGGGTTGAGCGCCCGGCCGTTCAGCGCGGCCCGCAGGTTGACCCCGTCGTCGGTGGAGACCACCACCAGCGCCTGGCAGTGTTCCACCGACGCCGAGCGGAGCGTCTCCTCGCGGGCGGCGTCCCCGACGATCAGGGGTACGCCCAGCCGCCGGGCCAGCGCCGCGCCGCGCGCCTCCGCGCTGCGGTCGATCGCCACCACCTCGACGCCGAAGTCGTGCAGTTGGGCCATCACCCGGGTGCCGATGTTGCCCAGTCCGACGACCACCACGTGCCCGGTGCGTTCCGGCTGGATGCGCCCGGCGTGCAGGGCCAGCCGGGCGTTGACGATGCCGTCGACCACCACGGCGGTGATCAGCGGGATCAGCGCCAGCCCGGCCAGGTTGAGCACCACCTGCATGATCTGGGCGGCGGCCGGCTTGGTGACGTCCGGGTCCTGGCCGCTGAGCGTGGTGACCAGGGTCAGGTAGAGCGCCTCCGTCCAGCTCACCGCGACCGCACGGGCGTTGAGCCAGCCGAGCAGGGCGATCACCCCGAGCAGGGTCAGCACCGCGATGCCGATCTTGCGGGTGGCGAAGCTGCGCACCGCCCGCAGGAGCACCGCCAGGGGTCGTCGGCGACGCCGGGCCCGGACCAGCCGGCGGGCCGCCAACTCGGTGCCGGCGGGCTGCCCGGTCGCCTCGGCGAGCACCACGTCGGCGGCCTGCTCGTCGGCGGGCAGCACCCGGACCAGTTCCGGATCGGTGGTGACGGCCAGCCCGCACACCACGTCGGCGGGGCGGACGTCGGCGCGGCGGGCCACGTAGAGGGTGCGACCGCCGTGCCGGAAGTGGGTCGGGGCCACCTCGCCGAGGGCGGCGGCGACGAACGCCGGGGCGGCCATCGAGGCGTCGGAGAGGACCGCCGAGTCGGGGAAGAGCTGTCGCAGGCCGTTGGCGAGGCTGGTGTTGAACATCCGGACGACCAGGCGCAGCCGGGGTTCGACCTCCTGCGCGCAGAGCGCGGCCTGCATGTTGCCCACGTCGTCCTGGTGCAGCAGGGCCAGGCCGTCCGCCCCGGCCAGGCCGGCCCGGCGGAAGGTGGCCTCGTCGAGCCGGTCGGCCCGGACCACCTGGACACCCTCGATGTCCCGCCCGTCGGGGCCCTCGGAGCGGCGGCGCTCCGGCACCACCAGGGTGATCCGGACCCGGCCGTGCGCCAGGTCGGTGCCGAGCAGCGCCCGCACCACCCAGTACGCCAGCGGGTCGCCGCCGCAGAGCACGTAGTGCGGACGGGTGTCGCCGTTCATCCGTAACCGCCAGCCGGTCGCGCGCCGGGCCCGGTCCCGCAGGGGTTCGGCCATGCCCGGATGGTAGCCAGCCGGTCGCCGGACACGCAGCCCTGGTGAGCGCACCGGACGGCGTGGGAACGACGCCGGTGGGCGGGCAGGCATGGTGGGCGTGGCGGCGGGTAGAGCAGCGGGCGTGCAGACGTTCCTGCCGTACCCGGACTTCCTGGCCAGCGCGCGCTCCCTCGACCAGCGGCGGCTGGGCAAGCAGCGGGTGGAGGCGCTCCAGGTGCTGCGCGGGCTGACCCGGCCGGGGTACGGCTGGCGCAACCACCCGGCGGTGAAGATGTGGGCCGGCTACGAGGAGGCGTTGACCCGGTACGGGCTGGACGTGTGCGCGGTCTGGTCGGCGGCGGGCCGGGCGGACACCTGCGCGTCGACCCTGGTCACCGACCTGACCGCCGCCCGGGGCCACGGCCGGGTACGCAGCCAGGCCGAGCTGGCCGCCGCCGGTGAGCTGCCACCCTGGCTGGGCCGGGACGACCTGCACCGCAGCCACCGGTCGGCGCTGCTGCGCAAGGACCCGGAGCACTACCGCCCGCAGTTCGGCGACGTACCGTCCGATCTGGAGTACGTCTGGCCGCCGTCCGACCGTCCCCCGCTCGCCGCCGCCAGCCGACCCGCCGACGCCCCCGGTGGCGGTGCCGCACCGTCCTGACCGGGCCGGATCGGGCCTGGTCGGGCAGACTGGGGGTCCCTCGGGTCGGAAGGTGCACATGGCGCTGTCGCAGAAGCTGGGCCGGCTCATCGGCGTACGCGAGCACGTGGTGGACCCGGGCGGGGGTGGCGCCCCCCGGGTGGCCCGGCCGACCACGGCCGTGGTGGTGGGCGGCGGGATCGCCGGCATGTCGGCGGCGGTGGTGCTCGCCGAACGCGGGGTGGACGTGACGGTGCTGGAGGCCGCGCCGACGCTGGGCGGCCGGCTCGGCGCGTGGCCGGAGGCGCTCGCCGACGGCAGCCAGCTCAACGAGCACGGCTTCCACGCGTTCTTCCGGCAGTACTACAACTGGCGGTCGATCCTGCGGCGGGTCGATCCGACGCTCGGTTTCCTCAAGCCGATCCCCGGCTATCCGATCCTGTCCGCGCAGTGGCCCACCGAGGAGTTCGGCAGGCTGCCCCCGGCCCCGCCGGCCAACCTGCTCGCGTTACTGCTGCGCAGCCCCAGCCTGCGCCTGGCCGACCTGCGCACGATGGACCGGGACGCCGCGTTGCCGCTGCTCAGCTACGACCCGGTGGGCACCTACGCCGAGTTCGACGACACCACCGCCGACGCGCTGCTCGCCTCGTTGAAGCTGCCGGACCGGGCGCGGGCGATGCTGTTCGAGGTCTTCTCGCACTCGTTCTTCAACCACGAGACCGAGATGTCGGCCGCCGAGATGATCGCCCAGTTCCACTTCTACCTGCTGGGCAACCCGGAGGGGTTGGCGTTCGACTGCCCCGACGAGGACTACGCCACGGCGATCTGGCAGCCGCTGACCCGGCACGTGGAGCAGCACGGCGGCCGGGTGCGCACCGCTTCGGCCGTCGCCCGGCTGGACCGGGAGCCGGACGGCTGGCGGGTGACCACCGCCGACGGCACCGTCCACTCCGCCGGGCAGGTGGTGCTGGCCGTCGACCCGCCCGCGCTGGCGGCCCTGGTCGCCGCCTCCCCGGGCCTGGTCGCGGTGGCGCCCGAGCTGGTGGCGCGGATGCCCGCGTTCGGTCGGCCCGGCCCGCCGTACGCGGTGGCGCGGTACTGGCTCGACGGGGACGTCCGGGCCGACCGGGCGGTGTTCAGCGGGGTGTCCCGCCAGCCCACCCTGGACTCGGTGACCCTCTACCACCGGCTGGAGAACGAGTCCCGGCGGTGGGCGCAGCGCACCGGCGGCGCGGTGGTGGAGCTGCACGCGTACGCCTGCGACGAGGGGGTGCCGGCCGGGGAGCTGGCCGAACGGATGCGGGTCGAGTTGACGGCGCTCTGGCCGGAGGTCGCCGGGCTGGGCGTGCGGGAGCTGCGCGCCCGGGTCGAGGCGCAGGCCCCGGCGTTCACCCCGGGCAGCCACGCCGGCCGGCCGGGGGTACGCACCGACGCCGAGGGCCTCTACCTGGCCGGGGACGGCATCGGCACCGACTTCCCCAGCGCGTTGATGGAGCGGTCGGCGGCGACCGGGATCATCGCCGCCAACCACATCCTGCGGGCCGCGGGGGCGGCCACCGAACCGGTCCGCTCGATCCGCCCCCGGGGACTGCTCGCCGGGAAGTGAACCGTCCGGGGCGCCCGCCCGGCCCGTCGGGTCGGGCGGGCCGGCCGGTCAGCGCGCGGTGCCGTGGTAGGCGTCCCGCATGAGCCGCTGCATGTCGTCGAGCATCGGCATCCGGGGGTTCGCCGGGGCGCACTGGTCCTCGTAGGCGTTGAGGGCCTGCTGCGGCAGCGCCGCCTCGAACGCCGCCCGGTCGACGCCGATCGCGGCGAACGACGGTTCGATGCCGACCGCGTCGCGCAGCCGTTCCACCGCGTCGGCCAGCGACGCCACCCCTTCCGCCGGGGTGCCCGCCGGCAGGCCGAGCAGCTTGGCGATGTCGGCGAACCGTTCCGGCGCGCGGTAGCTCTCGTAGCGCGGCCAGCCCGACAGCTTCGCCGGGACGGTGCCGTTGTAGCGGATCACGTGCGGCAGCAGCACCGCGTTGGTCCGGCCGTGGGCGATGTGGAACGTCGCGCCGAGGGTGTGCGACATGGCGTGCACGATGCCGAGGAAGGCGCTGCCGAACGCCATCCCGGCGATGGTGCCCGCGTTGTGCATCCGTTCCCGCGCCTCGGGGTCGGCGTCGACCACCGCCCGTTCCAGGTTGCCGAAGATCAGCCGGATGGCGTGCAGGGCGAGCCCGTCGGTGAAGTCGTTCGCGTACACCGACACGTACGCCTCGATCGCGTGGGTGAGCGCGTCGAAGCCGCTGTCGGCGGCGATGGCCTTCGGCATGCTGGCGGTGAGCACCGGGTCGACGATCGCCACGGTCGGGGTGAGCGCGTAGTCGGCCAGCGGGTACTTCTTGCCGGTCCGGTGGTCGGTGATCACCGCGAACGGGGTCACCTCCGCGCCCGTGCCCGACGTGGTCGGCACGCACACCAGCCGGGCCAGCGCGCCGAGGGTGGGGAAGGTGAAGGCGCGCTTGCGGATGTCGAAGAACTTCTCCCGCATGTCGTCGAAGACCACGTCCGGGTGCTCGTAGCGCAGCCACATCACCTTGGCGGCGTCCATCGCGGAGCCGCCGCCGAGGGCGACGATGGTGTCCGGCCGGAAGGCCCGCATCAGCGCGGCGCCCCGGTCGACGGTGTCGACGCTCGGCTCGGGTTCCACGTCGTCGATGATCTGGAGGGCGATCCGCTCGGGGCGGCGTTGCAGCACCCGGTTGATCCGGTCGACGAAGCCGAGCCGGGTCATCGTGGCGTCGGTGACCACGGTGACCCGGTGCACGTCGGGCATCTCGGCGAGGTAGCGGATCGCGTTCGCCTCGAAGAAGATCTTCGACGGGACCTTGAACCACTGCATGTTGTTGTTCCGCCGTCCGATGCGCTTGATGTTGAGCAGGTTCACCGCCGAGACGTTGTCGGACACCGAGGTACGGCCGTAGCTGCCGCAGCCCAGCGTCAGCGACGGCAGGAACGCGTTGTACATGTCGCCGATGCCGCCCTGCGAGGCCGGCGAGTTCCAGATGATCCGGACCGCCTTGACCCGGCGGCCGAACTCCTCCACCAGTTCCTCGTCGGCGGTGTGGATGACGGCGCTGTGCCCGAGGCCGTGGAACTCGACCATCTGCTCGGCGTACCGCAGGCCCTGCTCGCGGCTGTCGGCGCGCAGCACTGCCAGCACCGGGCAGAGTTTCTCCCGGGTCAGCGGCTCGTCGGGGCCGACCCGGTCGACCTCGACCAGGATGATCGAGGTGTCCGGCGCGACGCTGATCCCGGCGGCGTCGGCGATCCAGGCGGCGGTCCGGCCGACCACGTCGGGGTTGAGCTTGCCGGCGGGGAAGAGCAACGTCTCCAGCTTCTCCTTCTCGGCGGCGGTGGCGAGGTGGGCGTGCAGGGTGCGGAACTCCTCGATCGCGGCGTCGTGGATCGCCGCGTCGAGGATGACGGCCTGCTCGGAGGCGCAGATCATGCCGTTGTCGAACGACTTGGACAGCACGATGTCGTTGACCGCGCGCTTGAGCTTGGCGGTCGCCTCGATCCAGGCCGGCACGTTGCCCGCGCCCACGCCCAGCGCCGGCTTCCCCGCCGAGTACGCGGCCCGCACCATGGCGTTGCCACCGGTGGCGAGGATGGTGGCGACCCCGGGGTGGTGCATCAGCGCGGTGGTCGCCTCGACCGACGGCTCCTCGATCCACTGTATGCAGTGCTCCGGCGCACCGGCGGCGACCGCCGCGTCGCGTACCGTCCGGGCGGCCTCGACGCTGCACCGCTGCGCCGCCGGGTGGAAGGCGAAGATGACCGGGTTGCGGGTCTTGAGCGCGAGCAGTGCCTTGAAGATGGTGGTCGAGGTGGGGTTGGTGACCGGGGTGATCCCGGCGACCACGCCCACCGGATCGGCGATCTCGACGATGCCGCTGATCTCGTCCCGGCTGATCACCCCGACGGTACGGGTCTTCGCCATGCTGTGCGTGACGTGCTCGCAGGCGAAGATGTTCTTCACCGCCTTGTCCTCGAACACCCCCCGACCGGTCTCGGCGACGGCGAGCTGGGCCAGCGCGGCGTGCCGGTCCAGCGCGGCCACCGACGCCTTGCGGACGATGTGGTCGATCTGCTCCTGGTCGTAGCGGTCGTAGTCGGCCAGGGCCTTGAGGCCGTCGGCGACCAGGGCGTCGATCGTGGTGGCGAGTGCGGTCGACATGCTTTCACCTCGGCGGTTGGCGGCGTCTCGGACACCCTCAGCATCCATCGACGGCCGTCTCGGCGGTGGGGCGCAAGGACCCGTCCGCCGGTGGCCAAAGGTCCCGTCGTCGCGCCGTCCCGGGTGGGTCCGGTCGGCCGAAGGTCCCGATGTCGGGCGGGGGCCACGCAGCGTCGCCTATCCGACACCGTGCCCCGCCGCCCCCGTCCACCATGATTCGCATGACGGGACCGCGAAAGGCCTACACGTTGCTCACCGTGGCCGCCATCGGGGTGGCGGTGCTGGCCTGGCGGATAGGGGTCGACAAGGCCAACGCCCTGGTGGGCCTGGCCGGCGTCTTCGCCGCGAGCGCGCTCGGGCTGCTGTCCCTGTTCAGCGCGATCGACCCACGGCTGTCCCGGGCGGCGACGGACGCCGCCGCCCTGCCGCCGGGGGCGACCCCGGCCGCGCCCGACGCGCCGGCCGGGGCCACC
>NZ_JACGMO010000122.1:0-23702 GCF_015354745.1 Micromonospora sp. S-DT3-3-22 | reverse complement strand
GGCGTAGCGGCGGGCCAACGCGGCGAGCGCCGGCCCGGTGGCCGCCGACACCGGGAACCCGTCCACCGGCGGCGGCACGGCCGGCGGCACCGGCGGGGCGGGCGACAGCACCGCGAAGGCGTTCGTGCCGCTCATCCCGTACGAGCTGGTCGACGCGCAGGCCCCGAACCGGTCGTCCCAGTCGAGCGGGGTGACCGGGATCGTGATGCCGGTGCCGGTGAGGTCGATGCGCGGGTTGAGGGTACGGAAGTTGGCCTGCGGGGCGATGGTGCGCCGCTGGAGACAGAGCACCGCCTTCACCAGCCCGAGCACCCCGGCGGCGGACTCGGTGTGGCCGATGTTGCCCTTCACCGAACCCACGTGCAGCGGCGGGCCGTCGGCGCGGCCCAACGCCGCCGCGACCGCCGACATCTCGGCCGGGTCACCCAGCGGGGTCCCGGTGCCGTGCGCCTCGTGGTAGCCGACCTCATCGGGGGCGATCCCGGCGGCGGCCAGCACCGCGTCGATCAGCTCCGCCTGGGCCGACACGTTCGGCGTGGTGAACGTCGCCGTCCGGCCGTCGTGGTTGATCCCGGTGCCGCGCAGCACCGCGAGCACCCGGTCACCGTCACGCTGCGCGTCGGCCAGCCGCTTGAGCAGCAGCATCGCGCAGCCCTCACCCCGGACGAACCCGTTGGCGTCGGCGTCGAACGGACGCGACCGGCCGTCCGGTGACAACGCGCCGGTCTGCGCCACCGACCGGGTGGTGCTCGGGGCGAGGATCAGGTTGACGCCGCCGGCGACCGCCGCGTCACAGTCACCCGCCGCCAGTGCCCGCGCCGCCGTGTGCACCGCCACCAGCGACGACGAACACGCCGTGTCCAGCGCGAACACCGGCCCCCGCAACCCCAGGGTGTACGCGACCCGCCCGGCGGTGAAGCTGTGCCCGTTGCCGATCGTCCAGTACGAGTTGGGGTCCCCGGTCAGCCACTGCCGGTAGTCCCGGCCGGTCACCCCGACGAAGACCCCGGTGCTGCCGGCCACGGTGGCGACCGGGATCGCGGCGTCCTCGAACGCCTCCCAGACCACCTCCAGCAGCAGCCGGTGCTGCGGGTCGAGGACCCGGGCCTCCCGGGGCGAGATGCCGAAGAACTTCGCGTCGAAGTCGAACACGGCGTCGAGGTAGCCGCCCCGGGTGACCATGCCGTCCCACTGCGTGCCGAACCCGGCCCGACGGTCGTCGGGCAGCTCGCCGGTGAGGTCCCGGCCGGCGACGAGCGCCGACCAGTACGCGTCGAGGCTCGACACCCCGCCGGGCGCGCGGACCGCCATCCCGACGACCGCGATCGGGGTGGGCACTACAGCACCCGGCGCATCCAGCCGTGGGGGTCGGCGGCCCGGCCGGTCTGGATGTCGAGCAGCCGCTCCCGGAACTGCTGGGTGTACTTGCCCGGCGCCCCGTCGCCGATGGTGAGGGCGAACTCGTCGCTCTTGAGCCCGACGATCGGCGTGATCACCGCCGCCGTACCGGCCGCGAACGCCTCGGTCATCGACCCGTCGGCGAACCCGGTGCGCATCTCGTCCAGGTCGATGGTGCGCTGCACCGGCTCCAGCCCGTGCTCGGCGGCGAGGGTCAGCACACTGTCGCGGGTCACCCCGTCGAGGATGGTGCCCAGGCCGGGGGTGAGCAGCTGGTGGTCGCGGGTGACGAAGAAGACGTTCATCGTGCCCGACTCGTCGATGCTGCGCCGCCCCTCGCCGCCCAGGTAGAGCACCTGCTCGCAGCCGTGACCGAGGGCCTCCCGCTGCGGGGCGAGGCTGGCCGCGTAGTTGCCGCCGCACTTGGCCGCGCCGGTGCCGCCGATCGAGGCCCGGCTGTAGGTGGTGCTGACCCAGAGCGTGACGCCGGTGACCCCGTTGGGGAAGTACGACCCGGCCGGGCAGGCCAGCACGCAGTACGTGACGTGCTGGGCGGGGCGCACCCCGAGGAACGCCTCCGAGGCGAACATGAACGGGCGCAGGTAGAGGCTCTGCTCACCGCCGTACGGCGGGACCCACGCCTCGTCGGCGCGGACCAGGGCGGCCACGCTCTCGATGAAGCTCTCCTCGTCCAGCTCCGGCAGGACCATCCGGCGGGCCGACGCGGCGAACCGGCGGGCGTTGAGCTCCGGCCGGAACAGCCAGATGCTGCCGTCGGCGTGCCGGAACGCCTTGAGCCCTTCGAGGATCTCCTGCGCGTAGTGCAGGACCGCCGCGCCGGGGTGCATGGTGAACGGCTCCAGCGCGCCCACCCGGTGGTCGTGCCAGCCGGCGTCGGGCGACCACACGGCGGTGGCCATGTGGTCGGTGAAGTAGCGGCCGAAACCCGGGTCGGCGAGGATCTCCTCCCGGGTCTGCGGCGGGGTGGGGTGGTCGGTGGGGATCAGCGGGAACTGCGCGGTCATCCGGACTCTCCTCGCGACGGGGTATCGGTGAACACGACGACGCAGTTCTGCCCGCCGAAGCCGAAGGCGTTGGTGAGCGCCGCCCGCACCGGCGTCTCCCGGGCCTGGTGGGGCACGTAGTCCAGATCGCAGTCCGGGTCGGGCTGGTGCAGGTTGACCGTCGGCGGGACGACGCCCTCGCGGATCGCCAGGGCGCACACCATCGCGCCGAGGGCGCCCGCCGCGCCGATCAGGTGCCCGAGCATCGACTTGGGCGCGCTGACGGCGACCCGGTCGGCCGCCGCCCCGAGGGCCGCCCGGATGGCGACCGTCTCGGTCAGGTCGTTGGCCTTCGTCGAGGTGCCGTGGGCGCAGATGTAGTCGACCCGGTCGGGGTGGATCCCGGACCGGTCGAGCGCCTGGCGGATGGCCTCGGCGGCGAACACCCCGCCGGGGCGGGGGGCGCTGACGTGGAACGCGTCGCTGGTCAGCGCGCCTCCGGCGACCGTGGCGTACGGGGTGACGCCCCGGCGGCGGGCGTGCGCGGCGGACTCCAGCACCAGGATCACCGCCCCCTCGCCGAAGACGAAGCCGTCCCGGTCGGCGGAGAAGGGCCGGCTCGCGCCGGTCGGGTCGTCATTGCGCTGGGACATCGCCCCCATGCTCACCAGGCCGGCGAACATGGCCGGGGTGATCGCCGCGTCGGTGCCGCCGCAGATGACCACGTCGGCCTCCCCGGACAGGATCAACCGGCGGGCGTCGAGCAGCGCGTACGCGCCACTGGCGCAGGCCAGCGCGCTGGCGTTGACCGGCCCGTGCGCGCCCACCTCGATGGCGACCTCGCACGCCGGCATGTTGGTCAGCGACGACGGCACGAAGTGTGACAGGGGCGCGGTCGGTTCGGGGGCGAGCAGCCCGCGTACGGTGGCCTCGACGGTGTCGAAGCCGGCGACCGCTGCGTTGACCACCACGCCGACCCGGGCGGCGTTGCCGGCGTCGACGGTGAGCCCGGCGTCGGCGACCGCCTCGCGGGTGGCGACCACCGCGAACTGGCTGAACCGGGCCATCCGCCGCAGTTGCTTACCGGTGAAGTGTTCGGCCGGCTCGAAGCCGCGCACCTCGGCGGCGATCCGGGTGGGCAGCGCGCCGGCGTCGAAGGCGGTGACCGGGCCGACACCGGACTTGCCGGCGAGCAGGCCCTGCCAGGTGCTGTCGCGGTCGAGGCCGAGCGGCGTGACGGCACCGATCCCGGTGATGACGACGTCGTCGGTCATCATCTCGCCGTCGCCCCCCAGCATCGTGCCCCGGCTCCGTTCTCCCGCCACCGAACGACCGATAGAACACTATCAGTCACCATCGACGCCCGGCATCCGTGCACGGCATCCGGTGGCCCGTCCGCCGCCCTACGCATCGCGGCCCGGTCCCCGGGCGAGCACCGGCATGTCCCGCCAGGCGTCCGGCCCGGCCCCCGCAGGTGGCGCGGACCGGCAGATCACGTATTCCGTCGGCGCGGCCACCCCGGGCCGGCCGGGCAGCGCGTCGAGGACCCGCCGGTGCAGCTCCTGCGGTGAGGCGGAGCCGGCCACGTATACCGTCACCCCGCCGTCGCCCGTCGGGTCGACGAGGGCCGCCGCGGAGACGCCCCCGGCCACCTCGCCGACCAGGTCCGCCACCGCCTGCGGACGGACCCAGCCGACCGGGGTGGACACCCAGTCGGTCCCCCGGCGGGCCGGGGCCAGGCCGATCCGTCCGGCGATCTCGGCGACCCGCACCTCCTCGGTGACCGCCGCGCACAACAGCGTCTCGATCCCCCGGATGACGGTCTCGCCGAGCGCCCCCGGCAGGTACGCCGTGTCGACCAGCAGCCCGAGCCGGCACCGGCCGTCGCCCAGGTTGCTGGCGGCGACGTAGAACCTCATGTCGCTCTTGGACAGCGGCTCCAGCCGGGAGTAGCGGGAATCCCGGCGCAGCACGGCGAGCCGGTCGGGCCCCGGGTCCGGGTCGGGCGTGGCCCAGTCGCTGCCCCGGTGCCCGTTGTTGAAGTAGGCGGACAGGTCGAACGCCACCCCGCGCCGCCGGCCGACCCGCTCGACCACCCGGCGCACCTCGGCCGGGTCGCACTGGGCCCGCCGGTACGCGTCGAACGCCGGCCGGTGCAGCTGCCGGATCACGGTGAGCAGGTCGACGTCGTCGTCGACCCGGTGGACCAGCAGGGCGTCCAGGGTGTTCAGGGCGATCAGGTCGCGGCTGTCCCGGTCCAGCCGGTTGCCGGCGATCAGCTTGAACACGGCGGTGCGGTGCCCGTTGTAGGCGGTCAGGATCAGGGTGGTCAGGCCGAGCAGCACGGTCGAGAACGAGGTGCGGGTCCGGGTGGCCAGGGCGGTCGCCGCCGCGGTGACCGCCGTGGAGTCCAGCAGGTGCCGTTCGACGGGCTGGTCGCCGATCGGCGCGGTCGGCAGGTCGAACATCGAGGCCGGCGCGGCGGACAGCCCCTGCTCCCAGTGCCGCAGCCCGAGCCGGCTGGTCTGCTGGCCGGCCGGCGACCGCTGGAAGGCGGCCTGCGCCAACGGCTGCGGCACACCGCCGGCCGGGGGCGCGGCGTCGGGGGCCGGTGCCGCCCCGGTGAGCCGGTCGAGCAGCAGGTCGGTGAGGGTGGTGAAGGCCCAGCCGTCGAACGCCAGGTGGGAGCCGACGAGGGCGACGGCGGTGATCCGGCCGGCCCGGTCCCGGGCGCAGCCGACCCGCAGCGGCCACTGCGCCTCGTGCTCGAACGCCGCCTCGGTCAGCGTCGCGACCAGGTCGTCACCGACCCGGGCCGGGTCACCCTGGTCGTCGACCAGCACCACGTCGTACGCCCCGGTGGCGGCGACCTCCTGACGCGGCCCGTCGGCCCGCTGGACGTACCGGGTCCGCAGGGTCTGGTACGTCTCGACCAGGTGCCGCAGCACGGCCGTCAACCGGTCCGGCGCGACCGGTGCGGGGAGCACCAGGGCCCGCCCGATGTTGAACTGGTTCGCCTCCTTGCCGAACCACTGCATCGGCCCCCACATGACGCTCTGCGCCCAGGTCAGCGGCCCGGTGCCGGCCCCGTCCCCGGTGAACGTCAGGCTGAGTGTGCCCGCGCTGGTGCTGGTGTCGGTCACCCGTTCCCCCTTTCCACGGTCCTCGGTACCCACTACGCCCGCGCGACCGGGCCGGACGACCTCGGCGTCAGCCGCAGCGGCAGGTGGTCGAGCCCCCGGAACGCCGGGCTCTTGACCTTGACCAGCTCGCCGATGAGTTCGATGTCGTCGGTACGGTCGAGGAGCATCCGGAGGAACGTGGTGGCCTGCAGGCGGGCCAGGTGCGCGCCGACGCAGGTGTGGATGCCCGCCCCGAAGCCGAGGTGGCCGTCGGTCACCCGGTCGATCCGGTAGTCGTCGGGGTCGGGGAACTTGCGCGGGTCCCGGTTGCCGGCGGCGAAGGACAGCTCCACCCGGGCGTCCTTCGGGATGGTGGTGTTGCCGACCACCACGTCGGTCGTGGCGGTGCGGAAGACGTTCTGCACCGGCGGGTAGAACCGGGCGGTCTCCTCGATCGTCGGCCCGATCAGCTCCGGCCGCTCGCGTACCAGGCGCAACTGGTCGGGATGGTTGAGCAGGGCGTCGAGCATGTTGCCCAGGAAGTGGGTCATCGTCTCCTGCCCACCGACCAGCAGGGTGAGGCACAGCCAGAGGATCTCGTTCTCGGTCACCCCGCCGGAGGCCGCGGCGGCGAACAGCTTCGACACCACGTCGTCGCGGGCCGGCTCGTCCCGCCGTCGGGTGAGCAGGTTGCCCAGGTAGCCGGAGAGGCCGGCGACCGACGACAGCGCCGCCTTCGCGGCCTGCAACCGCAGCGCGTTCTCGTCCGGGTCCTCGGGGGCGTCCTCGCCGACCTTCGCGTTGGCGATGAAGCTCTCCAGCACCCCGGCGGTGAGCTTGAGCTTGGCGAGGTTGTCGTCGGGCACCCCGACGATGGTGGTGATGACCTTCACCGGTTGCAGGATGATCGCCTGCTGGACGAGGTCGATGTCGCCGGTGGCCACGGCCTCGTCGAGCAGGTCGCCGCAGACCCGCTCGATGAACGGCCGCCAGAACTGCACCCCGCGCGGGGAGAAGTCGTGCCGGATCAGGGCACGCAGCCGGGTGTGGTCCGGCTGGTCGAGCCCGAACAGCACCGGCAACGTGGAGCGGTGGTAGGCGATCCCGTCGGCCGAGGACAGGCCGGTGTGGTTCTTCGCCGCCAACCGGACGTGCTCGTAGCGGATCACCAGCCACATGTCGCGCTGGGCCAGGTACAGCGGCTCCTCGGCGCGCAGCAGCTCGGCGTAGGCGGGGTACGGGTCGTCCATGGACTCGGGCGAGAAGGGGTCGAACTCGTCGGTCTGTGTCGCGCTGGTCACTGCCATGTCCTCCGCAATCGTTGGGGGCCGGTCACCGGTACGCCCTGGCCTGGAGCTCGAACATCTCGGCGTACTGACCCCCGGCGGCGAGCAGGTCGGCGTGGCTGCCGGCCTCGGCGACACCGCCGTCGGCGAGCACCACGATCAGGTCGGCCAGTTGCACGGTGGAGAACCGGTGGGACACGAACACGCTGACCGCGCCGGTCCGGGCGGCCACCTGCCGCGCCTGCTCGCGGTAGCGGGCGAACAGCGCGTACTCGGCCTCCGCGTCGAGCGCGGCGGTCGGCTCGTCCAGCACCACCAGCAGCGGGTCGTCGCGCATGAACGCCCGGCCGAGGGCGAGCTTCTGCCACTGGCCGCCGGACAGCTCCGCCCCGTCGGTGTGGCTGCGGCCGAGCGGGGTGTCGAGTCCCTCGTCGAGCTGCCCGATGAGGTCGTCGGCGCCGGCCCGGCCCAGCGCCGCGCGTACCGCCTGATCGTCGTCGCGGCGGGGCAGGTCGCCGACGCCCACGGCCTGCCGGGCCGGCAGCTCGAAGCGGACGAAGTCCTGGAAGCCGGCGGCGATCCGCTCGCGCCAGCCCGGCAGGGACAGCGCGGCCAGTTCGATGCCGTCGACGAGGATCCGGCCGGAGGTCGGCGTCAGCAGGCCGCAGAGCAGCTTGACCAGGGTGGTCTTGCCGGCGCCGTTCTCGCCGACCACGGCGACCGTGGCACCGGCCGGCAGGTGCAGGTCCAGCCCGGTGACCACCGGTTCCGCCCCACCGGGGTAGCGCAGCGTCACCCCGGCCAGCCGGATGCCCTCCCGCAGCCGGGCCGGCGGCGCACCGGCGGCGGCCGACCCGACGGCAACGGCCGATCCGATCGCAACGGCCGGCCCGACGGCGACGGGCGGCTCGACAGCGGCGAGCGACCCGACGGTGGCGGGACCGGGCAGCGGGTCGGCGGGCGACGGGTGCCGGTCGGCGGCGCGGACCAGGTCGTGCACCTTGTCGAGCCGGCGGTAGACGCTGCGCAGCCGCTGGAGGTCCTGCAACACCCCGACCGCTGCGGCGACCTGCTGGTTGACCTGGGCTGCGATGGTGACGACCAGGATCACGTCACCCACCCCGCGCCGGCCGGCGACGGCGTCGCGCAGGATCAGCAGCACCGCCAGCACGTACCCGGCGGCGAACGCCAACTGGCCGGTCATCCGGACCAGGCTCGCCACCAGTTGGGCCCGCCACAACCGTCGGGTGGCGTCCTGCCAGTGCCCGCGGTGCCGCCGCCGCACCTCCCCGGTGAGCCCGAAGATGCGCAGCTCCTTGCCGGCGGCGGCGTCGGTGGCCAGCCGGAACAGCCCGGCCGCCCGGCGGGTGGACTCGGCACCCGCCTCCCGGGCCCGGTTCACCATCCGCTCCGCCCACCGGCCGGCCAGCAGCGGCGGCACGGCGGCCAGCGGCAGCAGCAACAACAGCGGGTGGAGCACGGCCAGCACCACCGTCGTCAACGTCATCGCCACGGCCAGGCCGACGCCGGTCAGCACGGCCTGCAGGCCGACCCGGAGCTGCTCGACATCCTGCTCCAGCACGGTGATCTTGTCGGCGAACGCGGACCGTTCGAAGTGCGCCATCCCCGGCGTGCCGTTGGTGGCGTCCATCAACTCCTGGTGCACGTGCAGGACGTCGAGTTCGGCGAGTTCGAAGTAGGCGATGTGGGCGAAGTGACCGAGGGTCAGCCCGGCTATCAGACCGACCGCCACCCCCACCCCGGCGAGGCTCGCGGCGACCGACCGGCCGGCGGTGACCGCGTCGAAGAGCACCCGCAGCAGCACCGCCACCAACGGCCACGCCACCGCACCCGCGACGACCAGGACCAGCGCGGTGAGCGCCTTGCGCCGGTCCTGGCGCAGCGACGTGCGCCACAGCGCCCAGCCGGCGGAGAGCAGGCCCCGGTTCACCGGACGCTCCGGGTCGACCCGACGTCCACCGCGCCGCCGTCCGGATCGTCGACCGGCGCACCGGGGTCGGGGTCGTCGGCCGGCGGGGTGTCGGCGGCGGGGGTGGCGAAGCGCTCCGCCTGGAGGGTGAACAGCCGGGCGTACCGGCCGCCCAGGGCGAGCAGTTCCGCGTGCGAGCCCTGCTCGACCACCCGCCCCTCGGCCAGCACGACGATGTGGTCCGCCCGGCGGACGGTGGCGAACCGGTGCGAGATCAGGATCGTGGTGACCCCCGGGGTGGCGGCGATGATCTCGTCGAAGAACCGCGCCTCGGCCCGGACGTCCAGGCTGGCCGTCGGCTCGTCGAGGACCAGCACCGACGCGCCGTGCCGGATGGCGAACAACGCCCGCGCGATGGCCACCCGCTGCCACTGCCCGCCGGACAGGTCCACCCCGTCGCGCAGCTGCCCGCTCAGCGGGGTGTCCAGTCCACGCGGCAGCGCGTCGAGGGTGGCGAGGATGCCGGCGGCCTCGGCGGCGGCCCGGATGCCGTCCCGGTCGTCGGCGTGCCGGATCGCCCCCAGCGCGATGTTGTCCGCCGCGCTCGTGGCGTACCGCAGGTAGTCCTGGAAGATGACGGCGAGGTCGCGTCGCCAGCGGGCCGTCGGGAGCGTGTCGATCGGCCGGCCGCCGACGGTGATCCGGCCCGCGTCCGGCAGCGCCAGCCGGGACAGCAGCTTGACCAGCGTGGTCTTGCCGGCGCCGTTGAGCCCGACGATGGCGGTGCAGGCCCCCGCCGGCAGGGTGAGCTCCAGGTCGGTGAAGACCGGCGTGGCGCGGTGCGGGTAGCGGAACGACACCGCCTCGAACCGGATGTCCGCCGCCGGGGCCGGGGCGGGCTGGGCAGCCGCCGTCGGGGCCGGGGCGTCGTCGGCCGGGGCGTCGTCGGTGGACGTCCGGTCGCGCATCCCGGCCCGGAACTCGCCCACGGCCCGGTAGGCGTTCATGCCGAACTGGGTCTGCACGTCGGCCTCGGGATAGAACTCGCCGAGCTGCACCGCCGCCAGCACCGCCTGGATCACCAACGCCAGCCGGGTCAGGCCCACCTGGCCCTGCCCCCCGGCCAGCCCCAGCGCGGCGAGCACCGCGACGAGGACCGTCAACCCGACGGCGGTGTAGAGGAAGTACGGCCGCAGGTAGACCCGCCGCCGCTGCGCCCACACCGGACGCATCCAGTCCAGGTACGCCTGCCGGTACTGCTCGCGCAGCCACGGCAGCAGACCGAAGACGCGGATCTCCTTGGCGGCCGGCTGCCCCATCGCCACGCCCCGGAAGTAGGTCAACCGGCGGACCCGGGCCACGACCGCCCCGTAGATCGCCGCGTAGCGGCGCAGGCCGCCGCGTTGACCGTGGCGGAACGCGAGCACGGCGACGAGCAGACCCACCCCCGCCGCCCAGGCGAAGGCCGCGCCGACGATCACCGCGTACCCGAGGAGCTGCCCGTAGCGGGCGAGCAGGGCCAGCATCCCGGCGCCCGCCGCACCCGGGCTCTGGATGCCGTGCTCGACCTCGCGGGACGCCTCGGTGAGCTGTTCGAGCAGCGCCTGGTCCTCCAGCGGGGCGGTGCTGGTGCTGCCCAACGCGGCCGCCATCAGCTCGTCGGCCACCGCGCCGTCGATCCGACGCTGCACCAGCAGACCCGTGGTGACCTGGAGCTGGGCCAGCAACTGCTGGGCGCTGAGCGCCCCGGCGGCCACCACGAAAGCGGTCACCAGGTGCCCGAAGGCCGGCGCGTCGACGCCGTCGCGGACCGCCTGCGGCAGCCAGCCGATCATCCGGCTCGTCGCGACGACGAACAGCACCGGCGCGGCGGCGAGCAGCAGGTTGACCAGCACGGCGGCACCCACCGCCGGGACGCCCGCCCGGGGCAGCAGGGTGACGATGCGCCACCGGTCCACGGCGGTCCGGCGGACCACCCCGGCCACGGTGCCGGTCGTCGTCGCGTCGCCGCTCATGCCGGCTCCCCGACCCGCTGGGTCCGCACCGCCCGCTGGAACGCCAGCGCGGCGTCGTGCCCCTCGGCGAACGCCCGGACCGCGTCCAGCCCGGTGGTGTCCCGGGCCCCGCCGACCACCCGGTGCCACACCCCGGCCCGGCGTACGGTCCGGACCAGCCCGTCGGCGGGCAGTTGACCGGCGGCCACCACCACCGTGTCGGCGGGTACGGACCGCTCCGCGCCGGTGGCGTCGACCAGGTGCACGGCGTCGGGGTCGATGCGCAGGTCGCGGACGCCCGGCACCACGTCGACCCGGCGGCGGCGCAACTCGGCCAGCACCGCCCAGCGGGTGGAGCGCCCCATCCGGGGGCCGAGCCGCCCGCCGCGCAGCAGGACGGTGACCTGCCGGTCCGGACGCTGGCTGGCCAGGTGGGCGAGGTCCACGGCGATGCCACCGCCGCCGATCACGACGACCCGCCGCCCGAGCGCGTCGTCGGCGAAGGCCGTGCCGTAGTCGCGGACGTGCGGCAGCCCGTCGCCGGGCAGGTCGATGCGGCGCGGCAGCACCCCGGTGGCGACGATCACCCCGTCGTGGCGGCGCAGCAGGTCCTCGTCGGCGTCGGTGATCCGCCGGCCGGTGTGCAGTTGCGCGCCGAGCCGGGTCAGCTCGGCGGTGAGGAACCGGATCGCCTCGGCGTAGTCGGCCTTGCCCGGCACCCGGCAGGCCAGCCGGAACTGCCCGCCGGGCTCCCCGTCGGCCTCGTAGACGGTGACCCGGTGCCCGGCGAGGGCCAGGTCGTGGGCGGCGCGCAGCCCGGCCGGGCCGGCGCCGACCACCGCCACCGTGCGGGGCCCGTCCACCGGCACCGACCCGGCCCGGCCCGCCGGGTCGGCCGGGACCGCCAGGGGGACCCGGGCCGTCGGGTCGGTGCGGGGCCGCGTATCGGCCAGGACGTCCGGGTCGGCCTCCCGGCCGACGAGCGGGTTGACCATGCAGGACACCGCCGCGCCCACCAGCGACCGGTCGATGCACGCCTGGTTGCAGGCCACGCAGACGTTCACCGGCCGGCCGTGGCGGCTCCGCTCGACCAGGGCCGGGTCGGCCAGGAACGGGCGGGCCATCGAGACCAGGTCCAGCGGGGTGCCGGCGAGGACCGCCTCGGCCTTGGCCAGCCGGTTGATCCGGTTGCTGGCCAGCACGGGCAGCACGCCCACCGCCGCCTTGACCGCCGCCGCCACCGGCACCCAGTGCCCCGGCGGCACCAGCGCCTGCACCGTCGGCACCGGCGACTCGTGCCAGCCGACCCCGACGTTGAGCGCGTCGGCACCGGCGGCGGCCAGCGCGCGGGCGTACGCCGTCACGGTGTCCCGGTCGGTGCCGCCGGGCAGCAGGTCGTCACCGGTCATCCGCATCACGACCGGGAAGTCGGGGCCCACGGCGGCCCGGACCGCCGCCACCACGGCCACCCCGAACCGCATCCGGCGCTGCGGGTCGCCGCCCCACTCGTCGTCGCGCCGGTTGGTCAGCGGGGAGAGGAACTGGTCGATCAGGTACCCCTCGGAACCCATGATCTCCACGGCGCTGAACCCGAGGTCACGGGCGTGCGACGCGCCCCGGGCGAAGTCCTCGACGATCCCGGTGACCGCGTCGGCGGGCAGCGCGTCCGGGGTGAGCCGGGAGATCGGGCTGGGCACCGCCGACGGTGCCACCGGATGGGGGCCGCCGATGGCCGGCCGGGCGTACCGGCCGGCGTGGAAGAGCTGGAGGGCGAGCAGGCCGCCGGCCGCGCCGACCTCCCCCGCGACCCGGCGCAGCCGGGCCCGGAAGGCGGTGTCGTCGAGCACCCCGCAGCTCGGCACGTCGGCGCCGGCCGGGCTGACCGCCGCGCCGCCGGTGACCATCAGCCCGGCGCCGCCGCGCACCCGGGCCAGGTAGAACGCGGCCAGCGCCCGGCCGTCGTCGTCGCGGTGGTCCCAGCCCAGGTGCATCGCCCCCATCACGATCCGGTGCGGCAGCGTCAGCCGGCCGATCCGGCCGGGCCGCAGCACCCTGTCCAGTCCGGCCGTCATGCCAGCGGGCCACTCAGATCCCGGGTGAACGGCGGCGAGACGATCGACAGGCCGCCGTCGACCACCAGGGTCTGCCCGGTGACGTACTCGGCGGCCGGGGAGAGCAGGAAGGCGATCACGTCGGCGACCTCCTGCGCGGTGCCCATCCGCTGCTTGGGGACCAGCGGCAGCACCCCGGACAGGGGGGCCATCCCGGGCACGTCGTAGAAGTAGCCGGACGACTCGGTCTCGATGATGCCGCCGTTGACCGCGTTGACGTTGATGCCGCGTCCGGCGAACTCCACGGCCATGTACCGCACCCACGCCTCGATCGCGGCCTTGGCCGCGCCCAGGTTCGCATACGTCGGGTAGGCGCGGATGCTGCCGTAGCTGGACAGCGCGACGATCCGGCCGCCGTCGGGCATCATCCGCACCGCCTGCTGCGCGCCGAGCACGAACGAGCGCATGTTCATCGCGTACGACCGGTCGAGGTGGTGCGGCTTGAGGTCCATGATGTTCTTGAACGAGCTGGCCGCCGCGTTGCACACGAAGTAGTCGAGGGTGCCGAACTCCTGCTCGGCCACCGCGAAGAGCCGTTCGATGTCCTCGGGCTGCTCCATGTCGGCGGCCACCGTGACGGCCCGCCCGCCGAGCTGCGTGATCTCCTTACGGACCTGCTCGGCCAGTTCGGCGTTCTTCTTGTAGTTGACCACCACCGAGCCGCCGCCCCGGGCCAGGGTGAGCGCCAGCGCCCGGCCGATGCCCCGGGAGCTGCCGGTGATCAGCGCGGTACGGTCCTGGAAGGCGGTCACCGGCCGGCCGCCAGGATCTCCCGGGCGATCACGGTCTTCTGGATCTCGTTGGTGCCCTCCTCGAAGCGCTGCGCGCGGGCGTCGCGGTAGACCCGTTCGATGGTGCTGCCCTCCCAGTAGCCGATGCCGCCGTGCGCCTGCAACGCCTTGTCGGTGACCCGGGTCAGCATGTCCACCGCCACCAGCTTGGCCATCGAGGACAGCGCCCCGGCGTCGTCCTCCCCCACCTCCCAGCGGCGGGCCGCGTGCAGGGTGAGCTGCCGGGCGGCCTCGATGTCGGCGGCGTTCTCGGCGAGCGCGAACGCCACCGCCTGCCGGGCGGTCAGCGGCTTGCCGAAGGTGACCCGGGTGCGGGCGTGCTCGACCGCCAGCTCCTGCGCCCGGCGGGCCAGCCCCACGCAGGTCATCGCCACGCCGATCCGGCTCGGGGTGAGGAAGCCGCCGAGCGCGACCGCCAACCCGTCGCCCTCCTCGCCGAGCCGGTTGGCCACCGGCACCGGCGCCCGGTCGAAGATCAGGTGCGCGTGGTCGGTGCCGCGTACGCCCATGGTGTCGGGCATCGGTTCGACCCGGACGCCCCCGACGTGCCGGTCCACCATCAGCGCCACCGTGCCGTCCTTGCCGGTGCTGCCGTCGAGCCGGGCGAACAGCAGCCAGTAGTCGCAGCTGACCCCGAAGGTGATCAGGTGCTTCTCGCCGCTGAGCAGGTAGGTGTCGCCGTCGCGTACCACGCTGGCGCGCAGGTCGGCCCCGGTGCCGGCGGTCGGTTCGGTGAGCGTGAACGCGACCCGCAGGTCCCCGGCGACCTGCGGCAGCACGAACTTCTTGCGCTGCTCGTCGGAGGCGAACTGGTCCATGGAGCGCCACACCCCGTTGCAGACGTGCACGATCATCCGCAGCGAGGCGTGCGACATCGAGAAGAGTTCGAGCAGGTGCAGGTACTGGGTGAAGGACAGGCCGGCCCCGCCGTAGTCGACCGGCGCGGCGAGCCGCAGGTAGCCCCGGTCGCGCAGGTCCGTCCAGAGCTGCGCGGGGACGCTGCGGTCGCGTTCGATCGCCGCCGCGTACTCCTCGCCGGGGCCCCGGACGAACGCCTCGACCTCGCGGGCCAACGTCGCGAACGACGTGCCATCGGCCTGGGTCACTCTGCCTCCTCGCCGATCGTTGCGCTGATCTGGTCACGCAACACGAACTTCTGCACCTTGCCGACCACGTTGCGGGGCAGCGCGGCCACCGTCTCCAGCCGCTCGGGCCAGTACTGCTTGGCGACCTTGTGGCCGTCGAGGAACCGCTGCATCCCGGCGAAGGTGAGTTCCGTGCGGGTCACCACGAACGCGCAGGCCCGCTCGCCGAGGCGCGGGTCGGGCATCGCCACGATCGCCACCTCGCGGACGGCGGGGTGGGTGTGCAGCAGCTGCTCCACCTCCGCCACCGGGATCTTCTCGCCGCCCCGGTTGATCACGTCGGTCACCCGGCCGGTGATCCGCAGGTAGCCGGCGTCGTCGATGGTGGCCAGGTCGCCGCTGCGGTACCAGCCGTCCGGGGTGAGTGCCGCCGCGGTCAGGTCCGGGCGGTCGAGGTACCCGGCGAACAGGCAGTCCCCGGCGACCTCGAAGTTGCCCTCCTCGCCGGGGCCGAGCACGGTGCCGGCGTCGTCGGTCACCCTGATCCGGACCCCCTCCAGCGCCCGCCCGTCGGTGCCCCAGGCGTGTGCGGGGGCGTCGGTCGGCGCGGAGAGCGTGCCGAGGCACGATTCGGTGGATCCCCAGGCCCCGCAGACGGCAGCGCCGAGGGTCCGGGTGGCGTGCTCGGCGAGGTTGCGGGGCACCGCCGCGCCGGTGGCGACGAAGACCCGCAGCGCCGGCGGGGCCGGCCCGCCCGTCTCCACGGCCTCGACGAGGTCGGCGAGGAAGGGGGTGGCCGCCTGGACGAAGGTGGCCCGGGTGTGGTGCAGGGTGGCCAGCGCGGTCCGGCCGTCCCAGATCGGTTGCAGGACCACGGGCGCGCCGATGGTGAACCCCAGCCACATGCCGTAGAGGAAGCCGGTCTGGTGGGCCAGCGGTGACGGGATGAACAGCCGGTCGGCGGCGGTCAGGCCGAGGTGCCGGGCCTGCATGGCGGCGGCGCGGGTCAGCGTGTCGACGCGGTGCAGCACGCCCTTGGGCTCGCCCGACGTGCCGGAGGTGAACATCAGCTGGGCCAGCGCCGCCGGGTCGGGCCGGCGGGCGGCCGGCGCGGCGTCGTCGGGCCGCTGCCGGGCCAGCGCCGGGCCGAACCACTGCCAGCGCAGGCCGGTGGTGTCCGCCGGCAGCCCGGCGGCGGCCGGTGCGGCGGTGTCCCCGGGGGCGGCGGTGCCGTCCGGGGTGGTGTGGCCGGCGACGACGAGGACGTGTGCCACGCCCGGGGCGTCCGGGCCGGCCAGCATCGCCGCGGTCTCGGCGAGGTGCGCGCGCCCCCGGAACCGGTCGGGGATCACCAGCACCCGGGCCCGGGAGCGGCGCAGCAGCCGGCTCATCTCGCGTTCCCGGAAGAACGGCATCAGCGGGCAGCAGACCGCCCCGATCCGGGTGGCGGCCAGCGTGAGCACCACGAACTCGGTCCAGTTGGGCAACTGCCAGGCGACCACGTCGCCGGGGCCGACGCCCAGCTCCAGCAGCAGCGACGCGGCCCGGTCGGCGGCCCGGTCCAGGTCGCGCCAGCTCGTCGTGGTGCCGGCCCGGCCGGGCGAGGCCGCCTCGACCACGGCCTCGTCGTCGCCGCGTGTGTCGGCGTGCCGCCGGACCAGCTCGGCCACCGGGATCGCGGCCAGCTCGGCCGGCGTGGGCAGTTCGGCCGGCGTCGGCAGTTCGGCAGGCGTCGGCAGGACGGCCGTCGGCACGGACGGGCCGACGGAGCGGGCCGGCGACGGACGGGTGGCCGGCGCGCCGGTGGCACGTCGACCGGCGGGCGGCGGGTCGGCGGGCCGGGGCAGGCGGCGGGCGCGGGCCCGGTCGACCGACATGTTGAGGCCGACGGCGTTCATCTGGTCGAGGAACTGCGGGAAGGAGATCCGGTGGGCGTTCGGGTAGGTCAGCCGGCTCTCGCCGGTGGCCCGGGAGGCGGCCACCGCCAGCGCCATCAGCACCCGGTGGTCGTTGAACGAGGACAGGTCGGCCTCCCGCAACTGGCCGACCCCCTCGCAGACGAGCCGGTCGCCGTCGAGCCGCAGCCGGCCGCCCATCCGGTTGAGTTGCAGCATCGCCGTGACCCGGTCGGACTCCTTGAGCCGTACGTGGGCCACGTGGTCGAGCACGGTGGTGCCGTGCGCGTGGGAGCCGAGGACGCTGAGCACCGGCAGCATGTCGGGCACCGCGCGACAGTCCACCCGCACCGGGGCCAACCGCAGCCCGTCGTGGCGCACCCTGATCCAGCCGGTAGCCGGGTCGCGGGTCAACGGCACGCCCATGGTGGTGAGGCTGTCCAGCAGGTGCGCCTCCGGGTGGTCCAGTTCCCCCGCGGGGACCGCCGGCAGCCCCCGGAACAGCACGTCGGACGGGTGCAGCGCGGTCGCGGCCAGGCCGAACGCGGCGGCGCCGACGTCCGGCGGCAGCCGGACCACCGCCGGGGTGGGCCGCTGGCCGGGCTCGATGTCGTACCGGCGGCCGTCCGCGCTGACCTGCACGTGCAGGCCGAACTGGCGCATCATCGCCACCGTCAGCTCGACGTAGGACCGCTCGTTGAACTCGCCCACCACCTCGACCACGGTGGGGCCGGTGGCGAACGGGCTGACCAGCAGCAGGCTGGAGATCCACTGGGAGAGCGTGCCGGGGATCTGCACCCGGCCCCCGGTCGGCGGGTGGGCGGCGACCCGGATCGGCAGCAGCCCACCGGTGGAGGTGATCTGCACGCCGATGCCCGCGAGGGCGTCGAGCAGCGGGCGGATCGGCCGCCGCCGGAAGTACTTCTGCCCGGTGATGCCGACCGGTGTCTCGGCCAGGGCGGCGAGCCCGGTCAGGAAGTAGAGCGTGGTGCCCGAACTGCCGACGGAGACCTCCGGACGGACCGGGCGGTACCGGCCGCCACGGACCACGAACGCGTCGTCCTCGACGGTGATGGCCGTGCCGAGGTCCCGCAACGCCCGGATGGTGTGCTGCACGTGGCCGGCGTGGCAGGCCCCGTGGATGCGACTGGTCCCGTCGGCCAGCGACGCGAGCATCAGCGCCCGGTGCGCGTGGTACTTCGACGCCGGGACGTCGAACTCGCCCACGAGTGGCTCGGCCGTGCCCTTGATGACGAGACGCACAGTCCCTCCCCGCAGTGTGTGTCAGCCGGCGGTGTCTGGTGGCGACGGTGTCGCCGGAGCTGGGCCCGGCCCCGGCCCCGCAGCCGCGCCGGGGGCCGGGACGCCGCCGAAGACGGCGTGCATGCCGCCGTCGGCGTGCACCACCTGCCCGGTGGTGTACCGGGACAGGTCCGACAGCAGGAACAGCACCGCCCCGACCACCCGGGCCGGGTCGGCCCGGTCCCAGCCCAGCGGCGCCCACTGCTCGTACTGGTCGGCCAGGGCGGAGAAGGTGCGCACCCCGCGCGCCGACACCGTCTCGACCGGCCCGGCGGCGACCAGGTTGACCCTGATCCCGGTCGGGCCGAGGTGCATCGCCAGGTAGCGGCAGACCGCCTCCAGCGCCGACTTGTAGACCCCCATCCACCCGTAGCCGGGCAGCGCCCGGGTCGAGTCGACGGTCAGGCCGACCACCGCGCCGCCGCCGGGGGCCTGGCTCAGCAGCGGCGACAGCGCGGTGGTGAGCTGCTGGAACGAGTACGCCGAGGCGCGGAACCCGTCGAGCACCCCGCCGGCTGCGGCGGTGACGAACCCGGCCCCCAACGCGTCCGGCGGGGCGGCGGCGATGCTGTGCAGCACCCCGTCGAGCTGGCCCCAGCGGCTGCCGATCAGCTCCGCCAGTTCCTCGACGCTCGCGTCGGACATCACGTCCAGGTCGAGCACCTCGGGGCGGGACGGCAGCATCTCGGCCACCCGGCGGGTGATCCGGCCGACCCGCCCGTACGAGGTCAGGATGACCTCGCAGCCCTCCCGTTGCAGGGCCGCCGCCACGTGCCAGGCGATGGACTCGTTGTTGAGGACCCCGGTGACCAGGTAGGTGCGCTTGTCCAGGCTCAGCAACGAGCTCAACTCGACGCGCCCGCCACGATCCGCTCGACGAGTTGACCGATGGTGACGTCCGCGAGTTCGCTGCGCGGGATCTCCACCCCGTACTCCTTGACGACCATGGCCATCAGGTCGGCGACGTCGAGCGAGTCGATGTCCAGCGCGTCGAACTTGGCGTCGGTGCTGATCGCGTCCTCCTCGACGCCGAGGTCGATCAGTTCGGCGCGCAGGCGCTCCTCGACGGCGGGGGCGGTGATCTCGGTCGATGGTGAGGACATCCGGGTGCTCCTTGTCTCGCAGGGGAATCGGCTAGGCCGTCAACGGGGCGCGGCGGGCGAAGTTGGTGTGGTGCCGTTGCGCCCAGTACCACTGACGCCAGTAGCTCTCGGCCAGCTCCAGCCAGGTCTCCAGCCGGCCGGTGTCGTCGAGGAACCGGTTCATGCTGACCAGCAGCCAGCTGTAGACGCCCTGGCTGTCCCGGCAGTCCGCGCAGTTGCCGGAGGTGCAGCAGAACTGGAGGGTCTGGTAGTCGGCGCCGTAGACGGCGAAGCCGTCCAGGACCGGGTTGCCGTTGCGGATGCGCTCGGCGTGGTCCGGGTGGTCCACGCTGATGCTGGGGCAGACGTCGTAGCCGAACTGGCCGTCCCAGTGGGTGCGGCCGGTGATCAGCGACTCGATGAAGTACGGGTGGCAGACCACCGTCTCCGGGTACGCCTGCTTGACCCGCAGCGCCTCGGCGAGGGTGCGCTGCTCGTTCTCGATCCGCAGGGCGTGGTCGCTGCCGTGGGCGGAGTAGAAGTTGAAGGTGACCTGGTTGCCGTTGTCCTGGATGGCCCGCACGGTGGGCTCGACGTACTGCAGGCCCTCCTCGGACAGGGCGTACACGAAGATCACCCGGGGGTCGTTGCGGTAGTGCCCGAGGGCGGTCTCGAAGAGGCCGGAGAACGACGAGCCGTTGACCCGGTAGCCGCGCAGCGCGTCGTCGAGGGGCCCGCCGCCGAACAGGCTGATGGCGACCGCCACGTGCTCGAAGCCGCTCATCGGCAGCGGCCGGATGCCGTTGGTGGAGATGGTCACGTACGGCAGCCGTTCGACGAACGGCACGACCCGGGGCAGGACCAGGGTCGGCTCGCCGCCGATCAGGGTCGCCTGGGTGACGCCCCTGGCCACGAGCGAGTCCACGAACCGGGAGATCAGCGCCGGGTCGGAGGTCTCGGGGACGGCCGCGTCGAAGCCGCCCTCGAAGTACCAGCACCCCTTGCACCGGATGTTGCAGGTGGTGGTGAGGTGCACCTCGGTCGCGCTGACCCGGCGGCCCATGTCCCGGACGACCTGCAACCGCGCGGCCAGGTCGGGCCGGTCGGCCAGCAGGGACGCCAGGCGGACCTTGGCCTCCCGCCGGGACAGCGGACGGGGATTGATCGCGATGGGGGTGGGCATGGGCGGGGCGTCCTCTCAGGTGGCCACGGCGGGGACGACGAGCCCCAGCGCGTGGATCCGGGGGATGACGGTGTTCTCCCACTGCTGCAACGCCTCGCCGTTGGTGGTGCGTCGCAGGCCGTAGCGGACCGCCCGCTTGGACCGCTCGGACTCCGGGGTGCCGAACAGGTCGCGGAAGACCGGCCAGAGCCGGTCCAGCGCCGCCTGCAACTGCTCGCGTCCCTCGTCGGTGGTGGCGAGGTTGCGGCAGACCCGGGCGCCGTGCGCGATGTGGATCTTCTCGTCCAGGATGATCGTCCGGACCGCGTCCGCCCACGGCTTGTAGCTGCCCTGGGCGAACTCCTTGATCATGATCAGGGCGCTCTCCTCGCCGATGTACGAGTAGATCCCACGCTCGGCCCAGGTGGTGCACTGGTGCAGCCGCTTGTCGGCGAAGAGCCGACGCTCCTCGATGGACTGGGACTCCATGTGCGAGGTGTCGATGCCGATCTCGGCCAGCACCCGCTTACCGATCTTGTAGTGGTCGTACTCCTCGGCGGCCCGTTCCGCGCACACCTGACGCTCCTCGGCGTTGGGCGCCAGCGGCAGGAACATCATGGTGTAGTCGTCACCGCCGGAGAGTTCACCCTCCGTGTTGATCATGATCTGGCTGATCAGCGCCTTCTGGTAACCCCGGGGCATGCGCTTCAGCTCGTCGGGGGTACGTACCACCACTTCTTCGTCGTCAAAGATCTCCACCGGCATAACGCAGCTCGCCTCCTGTTGGCATTCACACCCGCAAATTACGGAAAAGGGGGGCACCGACACTCGCACGGTACGACGACGGACCCGGAGGCACCCCCGGTGAACCGATCTCCTGGCAGATCCCCCGTTCCTCCTCGTCCGTTACCGACGGTGACTCAGGTCAGGTTCTTGATCGCCAGCCGCCGCACGTCCGACCGCTGGATCTTGCCGAGCGGGGTACGCGGAAAACCGTCGACCCCGAGCTGCGCCAGGGGGACGAACCGGCGCGGCACCTTGAACGCGCTGAGCTGCTTGCGCAGCAGCGCACGCCATTCGTCCTCCCCGGCGACCGCGCCGGGCAGCAGGGTGTAGACCAGCACCAGTTCCACCCCGGTCACCGGGTGCGGCAGCGCGGCGACCACCGCGTCGGCGATCCCGTCGAGCTGCGGCACGACGTTCTCGATCTCGGCCGGGTAGACGTTCTCGCCGCTGACGATGACCATGCTGTCCATCCGGTCGACGATGGTCAGCTCGCCGCGCTCGTCGAGATGACCGAGATCGCCGCTGCGCACCCAGCCGTCGACCAGCCGCCCGGCGGTGAGTTCCGGCGCGGCCTCGTACCGGGTGAAGATGCTGGGGCCGCTGAGCAGGACCTCCCCGCTCTCCCCCGGCGCGACGTCCCGCCCGTCGCCGTCGACGACCCGGACCCGGGCGAACGGCACCGGCAGGCCTGCGCTGCGCCGGTCCCCCGGCCGGCGGTCCCGGGGCTCCACCACGGTCAGCGAGGTCATCTCGGTCATCCCGTACACCTGGAACACCGGGATGCCGAAGGTGCCCTCGAACCGGTGGATCAGGTCGGGGCTGAGTGCCGAGCCCCCGGCGAGGACGCCCTTGAGCCGGCTGTCGGCCGGCCGCTGCGGTCGCTCCACCAGGTGCGCGAGGTAGGCGTTGACCACCAGGGTCCAGGTCGGACGGTGCCGGTCCACGTAGTTCCAGAACCGGGCCAACGCCACCTCCGAACGGACGCAGACCGTACGCCCCCCGGACCACAGCGGGGTCAGCGTGGGCAGGCCCTGCCCGCCGACGTGCAGCATCGGGATGACGTTGAGGAAGACGTCGTCGCGGCCCGCGTCGGCCCACTTCACCATCGCCAGCGAGTTGGCCAGCAGGGCGCGGTGGGACAGCACGACGCCCTTGGCCGCGCCGGTGGAGCCCGAGGTGTAGACGATCTCGGCGTCGCCCGCCCCGCCGTCCGGGGGCGCGACCAGTTCCCCCCGGTAGGCGACGCCCCGGTCGAGGATCGCGGCGAGGAACCCCTCCGCGTCGTCCACCGTCAGCCAGCGCCGGCCCGGCGACGCCTTCGCGGCCGTCGACGACGGGCCGAGCACCAGCGCGACGTCGGCGTGGGCGAGCAGGGTGTCCAGTTCGGCCGGGCCGGACTTCGGGTTCAGCGGCACCAGCATCCGCTGGGCGGCGATGACGCCGAGGAACAGCAGCGCGGCCAGCGACGAATTGTGCAGGACCACGGCCACCCGGCCGCCCGGCGGCACCCGGTGCTCGTCGAGCAGCGCCGCGCAGCCCCGGGTGAAGGTCAGCACGTCGGTGAAGCTGATCTCCCGGCCACCGGGCTCCGCCGGGAGCAGGTACGGGTCGTCGCCGTAGGCCGCCGCGGCCTGGGTGACGAGGTCCAGCAGGTTCGCCGTGTCGGCGAGATTCGGCTCGGCCAGCGGACTAGGCATGCGACTCGTCGCGGACGGCGGCGGACTCCACCACCGCGCAGAGCCGGTTGACCGTGGGCGTGTCGAAGATGACGTCGACCACGTCCACCCCGTACGCCGCCTCGACCCGGGTCACGATCTCCACCGCGCCCACCGAGTCCATGCCGAGTTCGACGAGGTCGTCGTCGGGACCGACGGTGGGCCGGTGGAGGACTTCGGCGCAGATCGACGTCATGCTCTCGTGCAGATCGGTCGTGGTCACTGAAGCGGTTCCCCCCATGTCAGATCACCACACGGGCCACGGCAACGTTGCGGTAGCGGCCCCTTCCCCCAAGTCCGGGACTCGTCGGGACCATACTCAGTCGCGTCGTGAACCGTCCAGGGCAACCGTCGGAGCAATCGTCGGCAACCGCTCCCACCATCGTCACGCGCCAATAGTCCATGTCATATCCGGATAGGATCGCGGCATGGGGAAGGGGCGACCGAAGGCCAGGCTGGTGCTCACCGACGAGGAACGGGAACAGCTCACGAAGGGGGCCCGCGCGGCACACTCGACACAGTCGTTCGCCATTCGCTGCCGAATCGTTTTGGCCTGTGCCGAGGGGGCCACGAATACCGAGGTCGCGGCCCGGTTGAACGTTTCACCCGCGACGGTCGGAAAATGGCGTTCCCGGTTCGCCGCCGCGCGGCTGCCGGGGCTCGCCGACGACCCGCGTGCCGGCCGGCCCCGCTCGGTCCGGCCCGAGCAGGTGGACCGGGTGGTGGCGGCCACCCTCGACGCCACGCCCGCCCCGGCACGGCGGTGGTCCCGGGCGTCGATGGCCGTCCACAGCGGACTGTCGGCGTCCACGGTCGGCCGGATCTGGCGTCGGTTCGACCTGCGCCCCCACCTCCAGGACGGCCTGACCCTGGCCACCGACCCGGGGTTCGTCGCCACGGTGGTGGCCCTGGTCGGGCTCTACCACCAGCCCCCGGGGCGGACCCTGGCGCTGTGCGCCGCCCCCCGCGACGACCGGCCGTCGACCGGCGACCCGGTCGACCCCGCGCCCGCCCCGGACCGGCCGCCGGCAGGTGGCCC